>JAAYHO010000423.1 GCA_012735335.1 Gammaproteobacteria bacterium | reverse complement strand
GCCCATGGATTGCCACGTCGCTGCGCTCCTCGCAATGACGGGAAAGTGAAGCAGCACTACGCCAGATGATTCACCAGATCCCGGTGCAGCGCAGCGATGACATCAGTCTGGGTCACCATACCGACGATCCGATCCTTATCCAGCACCGGCAGGCAGTGCAGGCCCTGGCTGGACATCAGCGGGATCATGTCAACCACATGGGTCTGGCCGTCCACCGTGATCACCGGCGCGGTCATGATGTGGCGCAGGGGTTGATCGCGCCACAGGTTGACCCGGGTCGGCAGGATCCGCCCCATCGGCAGGTCCAGTTGCGCCAACAGGTCGCTGAGGCTGATGATGCCCTGCACCCGCCCCTCGCCGTCCACCACCGGCAGGGTTTTCACATGGTGATGGCGGAACATGTTGATCGCCTGGCGTACCGTGGTATCCGGTCCGACCGTGCGGATATCCCGGGACATGATCTGCTCGGCGCGGATATTGCCCATCTTGCGACGCAACGCGGAGCTTTCGGTATCGCGGATGATCTGCTCGAGATCATGCCGGTTGATGTCGACAAAGGAGCCGAACTTGTCCAACGCCCGATCCAGGTCTTCCTCGGTAAAGCCGACCCGCTGCTCGGGCAGGATGTCCCGGGTGTGGTGCAGGTCGGTACGCGGTGCCTGCTTGGGATAACGCACACCGGTCAGGTTGTTGTACAGGGTCGCGCAGAACAGCAGGCAGCAGGCGTTGAGCATGATCGGCAGCACCAGCCAGCCGCCCAGCGGCTCCAGCAGCTCGGCGGCCAGCACTATCACCACGGTCATGGCGCTGGCTGGCGGGTGAACACAGCGCAGCATCAACATGCCCAGCACCACCAGGCCTACGGCGCCGAGCAGGGTCTCGCCCAGGTCCATTGCCGGTAACGGCAGATGCAGTACCCCAACTCCCACCAGTGCCGACAGCAGATAACTGCCCAATACCGGCCAGGGCTGGGCCAGCGCACCGGAGGACACCACGAACAGCAGCACCGCCGACGCCCCCGCCGGGCCGAGCAGTACCATCGCCGTGGTACCGCCATACAGCAGGCTGGATAACCAGAAGGTGAAGGTCACCGCCGCCGCGACACCGACAGCGGCACGCAGCCACTCACCGGGACGGGTCTGCACCGTGCGGGGTAACCAGCCGAACAAGCGGCGGGAAAAGGTCAACAGCTGACCGGACATATACAACAGCTCCTGCCGGCAGTACATGACGGCCAACAGAAGCACATCAGAAACCGGATCTTGCCAAGGGAAAGAAAAAGGCTGGCTATTCTGCCCGCCACCCAAACAACAGACAAAACAATAATATCTAACGATAAATAAGCGTCTGGTTATGGCCGGATGGGGAATCCGGCCCTCGCACTCAGTTGGCGGTACCCAGAACCGGACGCCGTTGCGGCACGCCCACACCGCGGATGGTCATGGCGCAGTTGAACACCATGAGGAACATGCCCGCAGCAAAGATACCGCCACCGATCATGCGCACCACATAGCCCGGATGACTGGCCTCCAACGCCTCGACAAAGGCATAGGTCAGGGTGCCGTCCACGTTCACCGCCCGCCACATCAGACCCTGGGTGATGCCGTTGACCCACATGGCGACGATATAGAGCACGGTGCCCATGCTGGCCATCCAGAAGTGCACATTGATCAGGCGGATGCTGTACATGCGCTCCCGGCCCCAGAGTCTCGGGACCATGTGATAGAGTGCACCGATACTGATCATCGCCACCCAGCCCAGCGCCCCGGCGTGCACGTGGCCGATGGTCCAGTCGGTGTAGTGCGACAGCGCGTTGACCGTCTTGATCGCCATCATCGGCCCTTCGAATGTGGACATGCCGTAGAACGCCAGCGCCACCACCAGGAAGCGCAGAATCGGGTCGCTGCGCAGTTTGTGCCAGGCACCGGACAGGGTCATCATGCCGTTGATCATGCCGCCCCAGCTCGGCGCCAGCAGGATGATCGACATCACCATGCCGAGGGTCTGCGCCCAGTCCGGCAGCGCGGTGTAATGCAGATGGTGCGGCCCGGCCCAGATATACAGCGCCACCACCGCCCAGAAGTGCACGATCGACAGGCGATAGGAATAGATCGGCCGCTCCGCCTGCTTGGGCACGTAGTAATACATCAACCCGAGAAAGCCCACCGACAGGATGAAACCGACCACACTGTGCCCGTACCACCACTGGATCATGGCGTCGGTAGCCCCGGCGTACATCGGGTAGGACTTGAGCAGGGAAACCGGAATGTCGATATGGTTCACTACGTGCACCAGACCGGTGACGATGATGAAGGCTCCGTAGAACCAGTTGCCCACGTAGATATGCTTGACCTTGCGCCGGGCGATGGTGCCGAAGAACAGATAGCCATAGATCAGCCAGACGACAGTAATCAGCGTCGCCAGCGGCCAGATCATTTCCGCGTACTCCTTGGAGGTGGTCAGACCGCTGGCATAGGTGACGATGATGCCGACCATGATTGCCTGCCAGGCCCAGAACACGAAGTTCGCCAGCCCATCGGAAATCAGCCGAACCTGACTGGTACGCTGCACCACATAGAAGGAAGTCGCAAACAACGCCCCACCACCGAAGGCAAAGATCACCAGGTTGGTATGAATGGGCCGGACTCGCCCGAAACTGAACCAGGGCAGATCGAAGTTCAGCGCCGGCCACACCAGCTGCGCCGCGAGGATCACCCCGACCAGCATACCGAGCGCCCCCCAGATCAGGGTCATGACGGTAAATTTGCGGACTACATCGTAGTTATAAACGGACTCTGACGAACCCGCAGAAGCAGAAGGGGTGTGCATGACAACTCCGTGAAGCAAGGCAGAACAGCGACAACCGCAATATTCTGCGCTCCGGCATTAATAAAATCAAAACAATAATAACTGATGTTTACTCGCTTATTTTTTATACTTGATTGCGATCAAGGCAATGCCGTGAAATGGAGTGTCGAGTTCCATCTCGACACAGGGTGCGGGCGGCAACCCCAAGTGGCCGCCGGCCCTCCATGAAGCAGCAGCCGCCTGGGAACGTCGAGCACCAGCTCGATGACGAGGCCACGCGCAACCCGCTGGACGAGCTGGTGCTCGTCCTTCCCAGAGAGTGCCGGGTTCCACCTCGACACAAGTGCGGCACACATCGGGCATTGACAGCCCCGCCCGCACTGCCTAGCTTGAAGTCAGTCACTGAACACAATAACTAATCAAGGTGGCCTATGACCTACTCCGGTCTCGACTTTGCTCTGGGGGATACCATCGACCTGCTGCGCGATCAGGTGCGAGGCTTCGTCAACCGCGAACTGGCACCGCGCGCGGCAGCCATTGATGCGGATAACCAGTTCCCCATGGATATGTGGCGCCGATTCGGCGCTATGGGCCTGCTCGGCATCACCGCCGCTGAGGAATACGGCGGAGCCGGGCTGGGCTATCTGGCTCATACCGTGGCCATGGAGGAAATCAGCCGCGCCTCGGCTTCGGTCGCCCTGTCCTATGGCGCCCACTCCAACCTCTGCGTCAACCAGATCCAGCGCAACGGCAGCGAGGCGCAGAAGGCCCGCTACCTGCCGAAGCTGATCAGCGGCGAGCATATCGGCGCGCTGGCCATGAGCGAGCCGGAGGCCGGTTCGGATGTGGTCAGCATGCGCCTGCAGGCCGAGCGTCAGGGTGATCACTTTCTGCTCAATGGCAGCAAGATGTGGATCACCAACGGCCCGGACGCCCATGTCTACGTGATCTACGCCAGAACCAGCCCGGACCGTGGTGCCCATGGCCTGACCGCCCTGCTGGTCGAAGGCGACAGCCCCGGTTTCAGTCGCGGCCCCAAGCTGGACAAGCTGGGCATGCGCGGCTCCAACACCTGTGCGCTGTTCTTCGATGACGTCCGGGTGCCGCTGGAGAACGTGCTGGGCGAGATCAATGGCGGCGTGCGGGTACTCATGAGCGGGCTCGATTACGAACGGGTGGTACTGGCCGGCGGGCCGGTCGGCATCATGCAGGCCTGTCTGGATGTGGTGCTGCCTTATATCCACCAGCGCCGCCAGTTCGGCCAGAGCATCGGCGAGTTCCAGCTGATCCAGGGCAAGGTTGCCGACCTGTACACCGCACTCAACGCCAGCCGTGCCTACCTGTATGCCGTGGCCCGCAGCTGCGACAACGGCCTGGCCACCCGCAAGGATGCCGCCGGGGTAATTCTCCATACCGCCGAACAGGCCACCCGGGCCGCACTGGAGGCCATCCAGATTCTCGGCGGCAACGGCTATATCAACGACTACCCCACCGGTCGCCTGCTGCGCGATGCCAAGCTCTACGAGATAGGTGCCGGTACCAGCGAGATCCGCCGCATGCTGATCGGCCGTGAGCTGTTCAACGAGACCCGGGAGGATCGCTGATGGCTCACTGGCAGACCCGTATCACCGGCGGATCGGCGGAGTTCGCTGCCAATAGCCAGCATATG
>JAAYHO010000422.1 GCA_012735335.1 Gammaproteobacteria bacterium | reverse complement strand
GGTCGGATCGATGCGCAGATAGCGCACCCCGGCCTGCTGCGCGAGCCAGTGGGTCAGGGTTTCCAGATTCAGTTCGGCATCGGGCCGGCGCCGGTTGCGGAATTTCAGATTGGCGATCAGCACCAGCGGGTGGATGTCCACGCCGGTGCGCTGTTCGCGTACCGCCTGACGCGCGCGGCCGATGTCCTCATGACTGATGTAGCCATCCTCGGCCAGCGCCGTCAGCACCCTTTCCAGACTCAGCCGGGTGTTGTCGGGAAAACGTCCGGGCACGGCCGGGCGCGGCGGTGGAGAGCTGGGCATGCGCGATCAACGGCAGCGCGGCGTGGCCGCAGGATGCACCCAAGTCTACCCGAGCACGCCGGCGGCCATGCGTGCCGGAAGACCTCAGCCCGGCATCGGCTTGCGCGCGCTCAGGAAGGTCCACAGATCGCGGTAGGACGGCACCAGCACATCCTGTTCGCAGCGGTTCTCGAAGTGGGCATCGACTGCCTCGCGGATCAGCGGCAGCAGGCGGCGGCGCTCGTCGCGGTCGGCGGCATCGGCGCGGCCATGGCCGCAGCACTGCATGCTGAAAACGCCGCCGGGACGCAGCGCAGCCGCGATCTTGGCGACGATGTCGGTGATGAAGGCGGCCCGGCTCTGGTTCTCGCGCACCGGGTCCATCGTCAGATCGTAGATCACCGCATCCAGCCCGCGCGCCTGCGCGATCCAGGCGAACGCATCGCCAACCACGACGTGGGCGCGGGGGTTGTCGAAGGCTTCGCCGCAGACCGCCGGCAGGTGTTCGCGGCACAGCTCGATCACGCGTGCGTCGATCTCGATCATCGTCAATTCGGTTGGCACATGGTCCAGCGGTTCCAGACTGCGCAGCAGTTCGCCCAGCACCCCACCATCGCCGCCACCCAGGATCGCGACCCGTTCCAGCTGCCGTAATTCCAGCAGCGGGCTGACCATCGCCACGCCGTAGGCGGCGTCGGATTCGGAGATCTGCAAGTCGCCATCCAGATACAGCTGGCCCCCGAAAACCGGATGCCGCGCGATGCGGATCTGTTGCAGACCGGTGTGCTCATCGGCCAGCAGCACACTGCCGTCGGAGCGGCGCGAAGAAACGGCGGGAAGTCCGGCACGGAGGCCGTGGGATGCGGGCATCGGGGTTCCTTGGTGGGTGGATGACAGATTCCATCCTCGACAAAGCCTTGCCCCGGCGCAAGTTCGAAGCACCCCGGGATCGCGCCCGCGCCCCGCGTGGCCGGCGTCTTGCCCTTATAATCGAACGCTTTTCCGCCGCATGTGCACCGCAATGACCGGACCCACCTTCCAGGACCTGATCACCCGCCTCAACGCCTACTGGGCGGCACAGGGCTGCGTGCTGATCCAGCCGCTCGATCTTGAAGTCGGGGCCGGCACCTTCCACCCGGCCACTTTCCTGCGCGCGCTCGGGCCCGAGCCGTGGAACGCGGCCTATGTGCAGCCTTCGCGCCGCCCCACCGATGGCCGCTACGGCGAAAACCCTAACCGCCTGCAGCATTACTACCAGTACCAGGTGGTGATGAAGCCGAACCCGGACAACATCGTCGAGCTGTACTTCGATTCGCTCAAGGCGCTGGGCATCGACCCGCTGGTGCACGATCTGCGCCTGGTCGAGGACAACTGGGAATCGCCCACGCTCGGCGCCTGGGGGCTGGGCTGGGAAGTCTGGCTCAACGGCATGGAAGTCACCCAGTTCACCTACTTCCAGCAGGTCGGTGGCGTCGAGTGCTATCCGGTCACCGGCGAGATCACCTACGGCCTGGAACGCCTGGCCATGTATCTGCAGGGCGTGGACTCGGTCTACGACCTGGTCTACTCCGACGGCCCGTTCGGCAAGGTCACCTACGGCGACGTGTTCCACCAGAACGAGGTGGAGCAGTCGACCTACAACTTCGAATACGCCAACGTCGACAAGCTGTTCGAGCTGTTCAGCTTCTACGAGAGCGAAGCCAACCGGCTGATCGAGGCCGAGCTGCCGCTGCCGGCCTATGAAATGGTGATGAAGGCATCCCACACCTTCAACCTGCTGGACGCCCGCCGGGCCATCTCGGTGACCGAGCGTCAGCGCTATATCCTGCGGGTACGCACCCTGGCCCGCGCTATTGCCCATGCCTATCTGCATGCCCGCGCCCGCCTCGGCTTCCCCATGGCCACTCCGGAGCTGCGTGATGAAGTACTGGCCAAACTGAAGGAGGCCGAATGATGCAGGCTGAGGATTTTCTGGTTGAACTGGGCACCGAAGAGCTGCCCCCCAAGGCCCTGAAAACGCTGGCCGAAGCCTTCCTCGCTGGGGTCGAGAAAGGACTGCAAGCTGCCGGGCTGGCCCATCAAGGTGCCCGTTGCTACGCCGCGCCCCGGCGCCTGGCGGTGATGGTGGAACAGCTGTCCACCCAGCAGCCCGACCGCACCCAGCAGATGGACGGCCCGCCAGTAAAGGCTGCCTTTGATGCCGAAGGCCAGCCAACCCAGGCCGCGCTGGGCTTTGCCCGCAAGTGCGGCGTGGAGCTGAGCGAGCTGGACCAGAGCGGTCCGCGCCTGCGTTTTGTACAGAATATTCCCGGCCAGGCCGCCGCCGAGCTGCTGCCCGGTATCGTGGATGAGGCACTGGCTGACCTGCCGATTCCCAAGCGCATGCGCTGGGGTGCCGGCAAGACCGAATTCGTTCGCCCGACCCAGTGGCTGGTGATGCTGCTGGGCGCGCAGGTAGTGCCCTGCCAGATCCTCTCCCAGCAGGCCGGACAGCAGTCCCGCGGCCACCGCTTCCATCACCCTGAGGCGGTGACCATCAGCAGCCCGGCCAGCTATGTGGATGACCTGCGCCAGGCCCATGTGATTGCCGATTTTGCTGAACGCCGTCAGCTGATCAGCACGCGGGTAGCCGAGCTGGCCGCCGAGCAGCAGGGCAGCGCCATCGTGCCGGACAGTCTGCTGGACGAGGTCACCGCACTGGTCGAATGGCCGGTGCCGCTGGTGTGCAGCTTCGAGGAACGCTTCCTCGACGTGCCCCAGGAAGCGCTGATCTCCACCATGCAGGACAACCAGAAATACTTCTGCCTGCTGGACGCCAACGGCAAGCTGCTGCCGCGCTTCATCACCGTATCCAACATCGACAGCAAGGACCCGGCGCAGATCGTTGCCGGTAACGAGAAGGTCGTTCGCCCGCGCCTGACCGATGCCGAGTTCTTCTTCCAGCAGGACCTCAAGCACCCGCTGCAGGACAACAACCAGCGGCTGGCCAACGTGGTGTTCCAGGCCGAACTGGGCAGCGTCTACGACAAGGCCCTGCGGGTTTCCAGTCTGGCTGCCTTCATTGCCGAGAGCATCGGCGGCAATCCGGCCAACGCCGCCCGCGCCGGTCTGCTGAGCAAGTGCGACCTGGCCAGCGAGATGGTCGGTGAGTTCCCCGAACTGCAGGGCATTGCCGGTTACTACTACGCCCAGCACGACGGCGAACCCGAGGATGTGGCACTGGCACTGAATGAGCAGTACATGCCCCGGGGCGCCGGTGCCGAACTGCCCGCCACCCTGACCGGTGCCGCGGTGGCGCTGGCCGACAAGCTGGATACCCTGGCCGGTATCTTCGGTATCGGCATGCTGCCCACCGGCAGCAAGGACCCCTACGCCCTGCGCCGCGCCGCGCTGGGCGTGCTGCGCATCCTGATCGAGAAGAAACTCGAACTCGACCTGCACACCGCCCTGCAGACTGCGGTGAACCAGTACGGTACTGCGGTGAAGAGCGAAGGTCTGGTCGATCAGCTGCAGGACTTCATCTTCGACCGCCTGCGTGCCCGTTACGAGGACGAAGGCATCGATGTGGCCGTGTACCAGTCGGTGCGGGCAGTACATCCCGATTCACCGCTGGACTTCGACCAGCGGGTGCAGGCAGTGCAGGCGTTCCGCCGTCTGCCGGAAGCCGAGGCACTGGCCGCCGCCAACAAACGGGTTGCCAATATTCTCGCCAAGGCCGACAGCACGCCCGGCGCAGTGGATCAGTCGCTGCTTGGCGAAGCTGCCGAGCAGGCCCTGGCCAGCGCCGTGGCCGCCGCCGAGGCCGAGGTCGCCCCGCTGGCCCAGCAGCGTCAGTACAACGCGACCCTGACGCACCTGGCCAGCCTGCGCGAACCGGTCGATGCGTTCTTCGACCAGGTGCTGGTGAATGCCGATGATGAACGCATCAAGGCCAACCGCTACGCGCTGCTGGCGCGCCTGCGCGGCCTGTTCCTCGGCGTGGCCGATATCTCCCTGCTCGGATGAAGCTGGTCATCCTCGACCGCGACGGAGTCATCAACCAAGACTCCGACGCCTTCATCAAGTCGCTGGAGGAATGGATTCCTCTGCCGGGCTCGATTGAAGCCATTGCGCGCCTGAGCCAGGCTGGCTGGACGGTGGCAGTCGCCACCAACCAGTCCGGTCTGGCCCGGGGCTATTTTGATGAGCAGACGCTGGAGGCCATGCACCAGCGCCTGCGCGAACTGGTAGCCGAGCAGGGCGGCCGGATCGAGCTGATCCGCCACTGTCCCCATGGCCCGGATGATGGCTGCGACTGCCGCAAACCCCTCCCCGGTCTGTTCCGAGCCATCGGCGAGCACTTCCAGGTCCCGTTGGAGGGTGTTCCTACGGTCGGTGACAGCCTGCGGGATCTGCAGGCGGGCGCGGCGGTCGGCTGTCGACCCTATCTGGTACGCACCGGCAAGGGCGTGCAGACCGAACAGAAAGAGCTGCCTGCGGGCACTCTGGTATTCGATAATCTGGCTGCCGTAGCCAACCACCTGCTGGAAACCTGACCATGTCCGTGTTGATGGCCCTGCGCGTCACCCTGTTCTATCTGCTGCTGTCCACCAGCGCCGTGCTCTGGGCTGTCCCCATGCTGCTGATCGGACTGCTGCTGCCCTATCGCCTGCGCTTCCGGGTGGTGATGCAGTGGTGGTGCCGCCTGGCCATCTGGTTGGCGCGGGTCGTGGTGGGTATCGATTATCAGGTGAGCGGTCAGGAGAACATTCCGGCGCAGGCGGGGGTGATCGTCGCCAACCACCAGAGCACCTGGGAGACCTTCTTCCTGCAGCTGATCTTCGAGCCGCAGACCCAGTTGATCAAGAAGTCCCTGCTGTATGTGCCCTTCTTCGGCTGGGCCTTCGCCCTGCTGCGACCCATCGCCATCGACCGCAGCAAGGCGCGCAACTCCCTGCAACAGCTGAACCGCATCGGCGGACAACGGCTGCGACAGGGCATCTGGGTGCTGGTGTTTCCCGAAGGCACCCGGGTCGAGCCCGGTCAGCCGATCAAGTTCAGCCGTGGCGGTGCCGCGCTGGCCTGTGCCAACAATGTACCGCTGATCCCCATTGCCCATAATGCCGGGGTATTCTGGCCGCGCCGGGGCTGGGGCAAGCGCGCCGGTACCGTGCAGGTACGCATCGGCCCGCCAATCTACCCCAGCGGCTCGGACCCCCGCTCCATCGTCGAAGCCCATAAGAAGGCGGAAGGCTGGATCCAGCAAACGATGCTCGAAATACACCCCAGCTGAGCTAAGCTGTGAACTGATCTGGCCAGGACGGTACTCTCCATGGATGTTTTCCGCTATCTGCACGTGCTCTCCGAGAAAAACGGCTCGGATCTGTTCTTCAGCGTAGGTGCCCCCGTTACTCTCAAACGGGAAGGGCATTACCACCCGCTGGAAAAGCTGCCGCTGGCCCCCGGTTCCGTCAAGCAACTGGCCTATCAGCTGATGAGCCAGAAGCAGATCGCCGAATTCGAGCGCAAGCTGGAAATGAACCTGGCAGTAGGTGTGCCCAATGCCGGCCGCTTCCGGGTCAACGTCTACTACCAGCGTGGCGAAGTGGCCATGGTGGTACGGCACATCAACAACAAGATCCCGCGTATCGCCGAGCTGGGTCTGCCACCGGTACTGGAAAAGCTGGTCATGCTCGACCGGGGCCTGATCCTGGTGGTCGGTGCCGCAGGCTCGGGCAAATCCACCACCCTGGCCTCGATGCTCGACTACC
>JAAYHO010000421.1 GCA_012735335.1 Gammaproteobacteria bacterium | reverse complement strand
TCCGCCCGAACATGGCAACCATGCTCGGCTACGTCGCCACCGACGCCAGGGTGGCTCAGCCGGTGTTGCAACACATGCTGCGCCAGGCCGCTGACCTGTCTTTCAACCGCATCACCATCGATGGTGATACCAGTACCAACGACTCCTGCCTGATGATCGCCACCGGCCAGGCGCAGATGGCTGAAATCAGCGACCTGACCAGCAGTGAATACGCCCAACTGGCCAGTGCGGTGAATGAAGTCATGCTGGAGCTGGCTCAGGCTATCGTCCGCGACGGCGAGGGTGCCACCAAGTTCGTCACCGTGCAGGTCAACGGCGGCGGTAACCGCAACGAGTGCCTGGACGTGGCCTACGCCGTCGCCCACTCGCCGCTGATCAAGACCGCGCTGTTCGCCTCCGATCCCAACTGGGGGCGGATTCTGGCTGCGGTCGGTTACGCCGGTGTGCCGGATCTGGATGTGGAGCGCATTGACGTGTACCTGGACGATGTCTGCATCACCCGCAACGGCGGTCGGGCCGAGGAATACACCGAAGAGCAGGGCGCCCGGGTCATGGCCCAGGCGGAGATCACCATCCGCATCGAATTGGGGCGCGGCAGCGTCAGCGAGACCATCTGGACGACCGACCTGTCGCACGAGTATGTGCGGATCAACGCGGAATATCGCACCTGAGCTGGCGCGGGGCCGGCGCGTCATCTGTGCGCTGGCCCCGCTGTCTGATTACGACTGCGGCCGTCCCTGATCAGGCTGGCTGTAGTCACACACTCCATCCGGGTGGATGGCTTCCAGTCGGGCAATCTGTGTTGGGTTGGGCTCCCAACTGCCGTAGGTACCATCGGCCAACGCAGTGGCTACCGGTTTGAGGGCGCATTTGAAAATACTGCCTTCAATAGGTCCACCGGCCTCCATGCGTGAGGTGGTGTAGGTGGGGAACAGTTCGGCACAGGCTCCCAGTGGCTGATCATCGATGATGCCATCCCACACATCATCGCCACGCTCGATCAACTGCCCTTGATGGTCAAAGCAGCTATCTACCGCCAGTGCCGGTTTGTTCTCGGCAACACTCACGTCCGGATTGGCTTTGATATTCATCACCCACTCGTGCAGCACATCCAGCGCCATCCAGGACTGGTCGAACTCGTCGCGTGGGCGCGGGCGATCCTGTCGCGGGGTATCTGCCCTGGCGATGGTCGGTCTGGCATCAGTGAACCAGATCACCTGATTATCCGAGTGTCCCATTTTGTTGCGAATGCGTTGCCGTCCGGAGAAGGACTGATGGCTGTTGTGCATGTCCAGCACTTCCTCCAAATAATGCCGCCAGTCGATCATAGGGATGTCCAGCTGCCCGTCAAACACCATGCCCGCGGAGTAGGCGGCGTTGAAGGCGACGGTATCGCCTGTGGTACGGGGTGCAGGAGATGTTCCGTTGCTCAGGTTCATATTGGCGCGGCTCCAGGGGTCGAAGGCGATACGGCCTGCCAGTACGTCCGCTTCGCTACCCAGAAACGGAAAGCTCTCCTGCACCATTTCACTGGGATCTTTCCAGCCGCCAATCTCTTCGTTCAGTTTGAGAAACTCCTCGGCGGTGATTTCGCTGTCGACGAAGGCGCGCAGACCGTATTGCACGCCGACGTTGTCGAACATCGGGCGCAGCTTGCCGTCCTCGGTGGTGCCATAGATATTGCGCAGATCATCGAAGTGCGACCATTCCACGCTGTCCATGATGCCCGGCGGCTGCATGTGTTCCTGATTGCGCGCCTGACCGTAGTGGGGGTTCATTACCAGCGGAGTAAGGCCCCGCCAGGCTGGCAGGCATTCATTGCTGCCGGGGGCAGTACTGAAACCGAGCATGGCCTTCGCATCCGCCAGCGGGTCAGGATAGTCCTCTTCGGAGTTGAAACCGATCAGCAGACTGCGGTTCTCGGTCAGGCGCCATTTCGCATTCTGTTTATCAGTCACATCCATGTAGTGTTCGAGCAGTTCACAGTCCCCGACATGAATGATCTGGGTAACCATGTCGGGATAGGAATACTGGGGTACGCCTGCATCCAGCAGGCCCGGATGGTTCTGCGCAAAGACATATTGCTGGATGCCACCGCCCGAGCCGCCGATGGCGACCGTGTAATCAGGCACACCAAACCTTTTGGTGAAGTGCTCCTTCACCATCAATGCGGTTTCACCGGCCAGTTGTAGGTTGTAATGGGTGCTGGTTCGGTTGGCCGTGGAGTAGATCACGGCGTAGCCCTTGCCGAGCACTTCCGGTACCAGCGCCCGGTTATCCATACGACCCTGACTGTGCCCGATCGCTACGCCGCCCAGAAAGTGAAACAGCAGACGGCCGTTCCAGTTGGCGGTTGAGGCGGTATCGTGCTGGTCGCCCAGGTTCGCCAGGGTGGCAAAACTGTAGATGAACCTGTTGATGGTGCCGAATTCCTGACGGACGATGAAGTCCACCGTGCGGCCATCGGTCAGGGAAGTGGTGGCCAGATCGGCTGGCCGGCTGCCATCGGCCGGCAGCGGTTTGTAATCATTGGTCGCCGAGGAGTAGTACTTGAACTCGACGAAGCTCTCTATCGCACAGTCCTTGCTCAGGCCGATCTGGTTGCCGCCTTCATCCAGCACCGGATAACCCATCTCGCCATCGGTATCCACCAGGGGTTGCTTGCCAAGCTCCTGTACTGTTGAGCAGACGAAGGGATACTGTTGTGGCCCTGAAAAGATCGGGCCGCCGATTGGATAGTTGACCAGATCCAGTTGATCCAGGCGGCCGTGTTTCTTGTGTTGCAGCTCCAGTCGGTTATCGCCTGTCTCCAGTCCGTCGAGCAGGACCTCCAGCTGATTATTACGAACTCTCAATCGCGAGGGCGCGACAGTCTGATCATTGATCCAGAATTCCAGTTGATCCATTTCCTCTTCGAGTAGAGCGGGATCACCCTGGATGGTGATCAGTACGTCGCCACCACTTACCTGATCGGCGCTGCTGGAAAGCACGGCGAGACTCAGATCGGGCTTGGAAGAGTTGGAGCTGCTGCTTCCGCCTGATCCGCTCAGGCACCCGCTCAATCCCAAAGCCAGCATGCTGACTGCGAACGGCAGCCATAAGCGTCTTGTAGATTTCATGATTGATCGCCCTATTCTTGTTATGGAGCTCCGATGTTATGTGGCCGATCCAGAGGAAAACAGATACAGATTGCAGCATCTGGCTGATACAGAAGCGGCATCGCCCGCCGTCGCGCCGACTGTTTGAGTGCTCTTGACGCAACTGTGCCTGTTTTGTTTCCCCGCGTTTATCTAGTCTGGCCAGACAACAAAAGAGAAAGGAGATACACCATGTATCGCAAGCGAATCGTTCTGGCAACGGCCTGTGGTCTGCTGATGCTGCAGGGCTGCTGGAGTTCGAGTTCGTCCAGTTCCCGATCCAGTCCCGGGCCTGTCGACACCGTGGATCTGAGCGCCTTTGACGTAGAGTCAGCTGGTTACTGTGACCATACTGTACAGACCCACTG
>JAAYHO010000004.1 GCA_012735335.1 Gammaproteobacteria bacterium | reverse complement strand
TATGGGCGAGCTGCAGATGCCGGCAGATCGGCAGATCGACAGCATCAGCGGCTTGTTGCAAGAAGGACAGTCGCTGGTCGTTCAGGTAACCAAGGATCCTATCGGCAGCAAAGGGGCGCGGCTGACAACGTATTTTTCCATGCCGTCGCGTTATTTGGTGCATATGCCGTCCAGCGAGCATATCGGGGTTTCACTGAAGATCGAAGATGAGGCCGAGCGGGAACGGCTGAAGGAGCTGGTTGTTGCCTGCCTGGAAGCCGAGGGGAAGCCAGAGTTTGGTGGATTCATTATTCGCACTGCAGCTGAAGGCGTTTGCGAGCGGGACTTGCGGGCCGATATCCGCTACCTGTACCGGTTGTGGCAGCAGGTGCAGGAGCAGATTCAGAGCAGCAGTGACACCAGCCTGATTTACGAGGAGCTGCCACTGGCCTTGCGCACCCTGCGTGACCTGGTTGGCGAGCCGACCGAGAAAATACGTATTGATTCGCGAGAAACGATGAGCAAAGCATTGCAGTTTGTCCGCGAGCTGGTGCCAGGAGTGGAAGAGCTGATAGAGCACTATCCGGGCGAGCGTCCACTGTTTGACTTGCACGGCATTGAGGATGAAATCCAGCGTGCGCTGGAGCGCAAGGTGCCGCTCAAGTCGGGTGGTTATCTGATCATTGATCCCACTGAGGCGATGACTACCATTGACGTGAATACTGGTGCTTTTGTCGGTCATCGCAACCTGGAAGAAACCATTTTCAAAACCAACCTGGAAGCGGCCATGACGATTGCCCGTCAGCTGCGCTTGCGTAACGTTGGCGGCATCATCATTATCGACTTCATTGATATGGAAGATGAGGAGCACCGCCGTCAGGTGCTGCGCACCCTGGAGCGGCAGCTGGAACGCGATCATGCGCGTACCAACATCATCGGCATCACCGAGCTGGGACTGGTGCAGATGACCCGCAAGCGCACCCGTGAAAGCCTGGAACAGATCCTCTGCGAACCCTGTCCAAGCTGTGCCGGGCGTGGCATCCAGAAGACCGCAGAAAGCGTCTGCTACGAGATCTTCCGCGAGATCCTGCGCGAGGCCCGGGCCTATCAGGCTGGCGGCTACATGGTGCTGGCGTCCCAGGCAGTGATCGACCGCCTGCTGGATGAGGAGTCGGGCAATGTCGCCGATCTGGAGATGTTCATCGAGCGACCGATCAAGTTCCAGGTGGAAACCATGTACACCCAGGAACAATACGACGTGGTGTTGATGTAGCCGTGGCTGCACAGGGGAAAACAGCACTTTCATGAACTGGTCACGCTGGTGTCGGCGTTTTCTCGATAGCCTGATCCTGTTGCTGGTCAGCTGGCTGCTGCTGGCCGCGGCCTACGTCAGCCTGGGTCGCCAGTTTGTCCCGGCGCTGGCCGACTACCAGGATGAGCTGGTGGCCTGGGTCGAGCGGGAAACCGGCCGCGCCATCGACCTGCACAGCCTGCAGGCGCAGATGCAGGGCTCGCAGCCGGTGTTCACCCTGCAGGGACTGCGGGTCTACGAGGCGGCGGAGCGCGACAGCCCGGTGCTGTTCGACCTGCAGCATGTCACCGCCCGGCTGGATGTGTTTGCCAGCCTCTGGCAACGCAAACCGGTGATGGACGCCCTGCAGCTGGAAGGGCTGGCGCTGGAGTTCACCGAGGATGCCGAAGGCCACTGGCGGCTGAGCGGGCTGGGCCAGAGCAACCCGCAGAGCGACGGCCTGGATCGGGCCCTGCAGCGGCTGTTCGACCAGCGCCGTATCACCCTGTTGGATACCCATATCCGCATCAGCCCCTGGCAGCGCCCGGACTGGGTGTTCAGCGACGGCGATCTGACCCTGCTCAACCGCGGCGACCAGCACCGGCTGGATGCCCGCCTGCGCCTGCCCGATCAGCAACTGGTCAGCCTGCAGCTGCAGGGCTCGCTGGCCGAGCGTGACTGGCGTCGGGCCGAGGTGGAATTCTTTGCCGATCTGCCCGCCAGTGACTGGCGCGACTGGCTGCCGGAGCAGTGGCTGGAAGCCGCGCGCCTGCAGCGTCTGGTCGCCGGTGGCCAGTTGTGGGGGCAGTGGCGCCGGGTCCGGCTGGACAGTCTCAGTGGGCAGTTGCAGATCCCGGCCATTGAACTGGAGCTGCCGCGCCCGGCGCAGCCGATCGAGAATCTGCAGCTGCGCTTCAACCTGCAACTGGCCGACCGGCAGCAGCGGCTGGATATCGAACAGCTGAGTCTGCTGCTGGGTGAGCAGCGCTGGCCGGAAACCCGTCTGCAACTGAGCCGCGACCCGCAGCAGGGCGACTGGCAGGCGCGGGTCGACCGTATCCCGCTGGGCCTGCTCGGGCAGTGGTTGCCAGCGGTACTGCCGGATGAGCGGGCCGCTGAGATACTGACCCGCCTGGCCCCTGAAGGCGAGCTGCACAGCCTGCTGGCCAGCGGAGCCGGGCTGGATAGGTTCGCCGACTGGTCGGTGCAGGCCGGGCTGCATCGGGTGGCGGTACAGGGGCATGATGGTGTGCCCGCCATGGCCGGGATCAGCGGAGTGATTGCCGGTACTCCGGCGGCGGGGCAGCTGCTGGTGGACAACGGTGACTGGAGCATGCACCTGAGCAACCTGTTCCCCGAGCGCTGGAACTTCCAGCGCCTGCTCGGCGAACTGAGCTGGGCCTGGTCGCAGTCCGATGGCTTCGAGCTGCGCATACCCGGTGCGTTGGTGCAGGATGCCGACGGAGACGCCAGGGTGCGCCTGCACCTGCAGCTGCCCACCGAGGGCCGCACCCCGACCATGGACCTGCGGGTGGCGCTGGAGAACAGCCGCGCCGAGTACAGCGACCGCTATCTGCCGACCCGGTCCCCGGCCATGGAGCCGGCGCTGGTCGAGTGGCTGCAGGCGGCGGATATCAGTGGCGCTGCGCCGCTGGTGATCTTTGCCTACGAAGGCTCGCTGCGCAAGGGTGCCACCCCTTCCCAGCGGGCGATCAGCCTGTACGCGCAGCTGCAACAGGGGCGGCTGAACTTCCAGCCCGGCTGGCCAGCGCTGGAGCAGGTGGATGCGACCCTGAGCCTGCGCAATACCGACATGATCATCAACCAGGCCCGTGGCCAGTTGCTGCAGACCCGGCTGGAGGATATCCGCGTGGCCCTGGGGCGCAGCCCGGATCAGGCGCTGAAGCTGCTGATCGAGGGGCAACTGGATGGGCCACTGGCTGACGGCCTGCAGCTCATGCAGCAGCCCCCGCTGGCCCGGCTGACCGGCGATCCTCTGGCGGGCTGGCAGGGCGAAGGCACCCTGCAGGGCAACCTGCAACTGGGTATCCCGCTGGGTGGTGGGCATGAGCCCGAGGTGCAGCTGCAACTGGCAGCCCGGGCCAGTCAGTTGAGCATTCCGCTGTTGCAGGCGCCGCTGCGGGAACTGAGCGGTAATTTCAGCTACCGGCATGGGCAGGGTCTGAGCAGTGAGGACATCCGTGGGCGCTTCCTCGGGCAGCCGGTCAGCGCCCGGCTGGAGGCGGACAACGGCGGTCACCGGCTGCGCATGAGTGGCAGCCACGGACTGGACGAGCTGCGCAGCTGGCCGCTGCTGGCAGCTCTGCCTGCGCCGCTGGCCAGCGGCCGCGCGGCGTGGAATGCGGAATTGCTGCTGGGCAACGATCAGCGCCGTCTGCTGGTGCACAGCGATCTGCACGGCATCGAGCTGAATCTGCCCGGTGAGCTGCACAAGCCCAGCGACAGCCGCCTGCCCAGTCGCCTGCAGCTGGATATGGGCCAGGCGTTGCGCTGGCAGTTCCAGCTCGGAGATGACCTGCGCGGCATACTGCTGGAGCGTGACGGTGCGCTGTCCGGCGATATCCGCTACCGCCAGGGCGTGGCCCAGCCGCCGGTGGGGCAGGGCATCAGCGTCAATGCGCGTTTTGACAGTATCGAGCTGGAGCAGTGGCGCAACTGGTGGAGCCAGGTCATGGCCGATACGTCGGCGGCGGATGACGCGCTGGCCGCGACCACCTCCGGCTCGCTGCTCAACGGTGTACGGCTGCAGGCAGGGCAACTGCGCGGCTTCGGGCTGGACCTGAGCGACATGCAGGCCGTGGCCAGACCCTATGACGGCGGCTGGGAGCTGAGCAGCGAGCATCCTCGGCTGAGTGGTCGGGTGCGCCTGCCGAGCGCCTCCGACCAGCCCATCACACTGGACTTGCAGCGCCTGGCGCTGCCGAAAAAGGCCGAGCAACCGCTGGACACCCAGGGTCTGGTCGAGCCGCTGCTGCCGGAAGACCCGCTGAAACAGGTCAACCCCGCCAATATCCCGGCCATGCAGGTACAGATCGATCAGCTCATCTGGGGCGAAGACCTGATCGGCTCCGCCGCCTTCAGCATGCACCCGGTAGCTGGCGCGCTGGAGATCCGGGATGTGGACCTGAGCCTGCGCGGCGGCCTGCAGGTGCTCGGCAACATGCGTTGGGACGCCGAGCGCAGCCGTTTCGATGGCAGCCTCGGAGCTGCGGACATCGGCCAGGTGCTCAAGGCCTGGCAGTACGCGCCCTCGCTCAACAGTACGCACTTCAATGCCCAGCTGGGGCTGGACTGGCCTGGTTCACCGGCCTGGTTTGCTCTCAAACGAGCCTCCGGCTCACTGGCCGTGCAGGCCGAAGATGGCACTCTGCACAGTGGTGAGGCCTCGGCGGATGCCCTGCGGGTGTTCGGTCTGCTCAACTTCAACGCCCTGACCCGGCGCCTGCGGCTGGACTTCTCCGATCTGTTCGGCAAGGGCGTGGCCTATGATACCTTCAGTGGCGAAGCGGCCCTGACCAATGGCCTGCTGCAGACCATGTCGCCGCTGGTGATGGATGGCCCCAGTGCCAAGCTGCAGCTGGACGGCAGCCTGGATCTGCCCTCGGACCGAGTGGATATGGGCCTGCTGGTCACCCTGCCGGTCACCAACAACCTGCCGCTGGCGGCGATCATTGCCGGTGCTCCGCATATTGGTGGGGTGCTGTTTCTGGTCGATCGTATTCTTGGCGACAAGGTAGCCCGTTTTGCCTCGGTGCGTTATCGCATCAGCGGCAGCTGGAAACAGCCCACCGTGGAATTTGATCGCGCCTTCGATGACAAGGCCGCCCTGGAGGATTGAAATGTCCCGAGTTGCCGCCATACAGATGATCAGTGGCGCGGATGTCCAGGCCAACCTGGAAGCCGCCGCCCGGCTGATTGCCGAGGCCGCCGAGCAGGGCGCCCAACTGGTCCTGCTGCCGGAATGCTTTGCTGCCTTCGGCAACCGCTCGCTGCAGGAGATTGCGGCGGCGGAATACGCCAACCGCGGGCCGATCCGTCCGTTTCTGGCCCGGCAGGCCCGGGAGCATGGCATCTGGCTGGTGGGCGGCAGCATCCCGCTGCCCGTGCAGGCCGGTGGCAAGCCCATGGCCTGCTGTCTGCTGGTGGATGAGCAGGGCCAGGAGGTTACCCGCTACGACAAGCTGCACCTGTTCGATGTGGAAGTGGCGGATAATCAGCGCAGCTACCGCGAGTCCCGGGACTACGGCTTCGGTGATCGACTGGTGTGTATCGACACACCGATCGGGCGGCTGGGCCTGAGCATCTGTTACGATGTGCGCTTTGCCGAGCTGTATCAGGCGCTGCGCAATCAGGGCGCCGAGGTGATCGTGGTGCCCTCGGCCTTTACCGCCGTCACCGGCGCCGCCCACTGGGAGGTGCTGCTGCGTGCCAGAGCCATCGAGAGTCAGTGTTACATCCTGGCCGCCAATCAGGGCGGTGTGCATGCCAACGGCCGGGAAACCTGGGGCCACAGCTGCCTGATCGACCCCTGGGGGGAGGTCATCGCCAGCCTGCCCCGGGGAGAAGGTGTCATCTGCGGGGAGATCGACCTGCAGCATCTGAATGATATTCGCAGGCGTATGCCGGTAGCCGGGCATCGCCGTTTTGCACCGGTCGAGCAGATTCTCCCGGTGAAGGAGCAATGAACCCATGAGCAATCTCTTGTCCCAGGCGGAAAGCCGTCTGCTGCAACCGGCGGAACTGACCGCTGACGGCATCGCCAGCGTGCTGGCGCAACTGGTATCGGCCCCCGGCGTGGACGCGGCGGATCTGTACTTCCAGCATCAGGTCAGTGAGTCCTGGGTGCTGGAGGACGGTATCGTCAAGGACGGCAGCTTCAACGTCGATCAGGGCGTCGGCGTGCGCGCCCAGGCCGGGGAAAAGACCGGCTTTGCCTACAGCAACGACCTGCATCTGGCAGCGCTGACCCAGGCCGCCGGAGCCGCCCGCTCGATTGCCCGCAGCGGCCAGCAGGGCAGCGTGCAGGCCTGGCAGCGCACCGACGCGACACCACTGTATGCGGCGGACAACCCGCTGGACAGCCTGCAGCAGGCGGAAAAAGTCGCCTTCCTGCAGCGGCTGGATGCCTATACCCGCAGCCTCGACCCGCGCATCACCCAGGTCTCGGTCAGCCTCGGCGGGGTGCACGACACCATGCTGGTGGCCGCCAGTGACGGCACCTGGGCCGGGGATGTGCGGCCGCTGGTGCGGCTGAATATCAGCGT
>JAAYHO010000420.1 GCA_012735335.1 Gammaproteobacteria bacterium | reverse complement strand
GAATGCTTTTTCAACAAGCTTGATACACTGCAGAAAATTCATGTTCAACAGGAGTACAGACCCGATGAGCGATGAGGGCAAGCCGCGGCTGGATAAATGGCTGTGGGCGGCGCGTTTTTTCAAGACCAGGGCGCTGGCCAAGGCAGCCATCGAGGGTGGCAAGGTGCACTATGCCGGGGAGCGTAGCAAGCCCAGCAAGGAGCCGAGAATCGGTGACCAGTTGCAGATCCGTCAGGGCTACGATCAGCGTACCGTGGTGATCAGGGCCATCTCCATGACCCGCCGTGGCGCACCGGAGGCACAGCTGCTGTATGAGGAAACCCCGGAGAGCATAAGCCAGCGCGAGGCTGCGGCCGCAGCGCGCAAGGCCGCCGGCCCGGGCCTGCTGATCAGCGAGCACCGTCCGACCAAGAAGCAGCGGCGGCAGATCCACCGCTTCAAGGAGCAGCAGGGCGACTGAGGTAGTGCCGGCCCCTCGTCAGTCGGCGCTGCCCTTCCACGGGGTGTTGGGTATACTTGCGGTTTTTCAAAGGTTCCAGCCATGTCTTCTCAGGATGTCACCCAGCGTTTTATCTTCGAGCACGCCGATGTGCGCGGTGAACTGGTATCGCTGAACGACAGTTATCAGGAAGTCCTCGCCCGCCATGCCTACCCCGAGCCGGTCAAGGCGCTGCTGGGCGAGATGCTTGCCGCTGCCGTGCTGCTGTCCACCGCGATCAAGTTCGACGGTCTGCTGATCATGCAGGCGCGTTCGTCCGGCCCACTGTCGCTGCTGATGGTGGAATGCTCCAGTCAGCAGGAGGTGCGGGCCATCGCCCGCTACAGTGACGACCTGAGTGGTCACAGTCTGCGCGAGCTGCTGCCCGATGGCAGGCTGGCGATCACCATCGATCCGACCAAGGGGCAGCGCTATCAGGGCGTGGTGGCGCTGGAAGGGGAAACACTGGCCGACTCGCTGGCGGGCTACTTTGACAGCTCGGAGCAGCTGCCCAGCCGCTTCCGGCTGCTGGCCGACGGTCGTGTGGCCCGGGGCTTCATGCTGCAGGCGCTGCCGGTCGACCGCCAGCGCGACCCGGCGGAGCGCGATGAGACCTGGCGGCGTCTGAGCATGCTGGCCGATACCCTGACGGTGGAAGAACTGATGGCGCTGGATAACAGCACCATCCTGCGGCGCCTGTACCACGAAGAAGAGGTGCGCATGTTCGACGAGCGTGCCGTACAGTTCCGTTGCAGCTGTTCACCGGAGCGTTCCGGCAATGCACTGGTCAGCCTCGGCCGTGAGGATGCATTTGCCCTGCTGGCGGAGCAGAAGGGTGAAATTGCGGTGGATTGCCAGTTCTGCAATACCTGTTACCGATTCGACGAAACCGCTCTGACAGAGCTGTTTGACAAGGCACAGGAGCACGCCCGGAGCCTGCATTGACAGCCGCGCGGCGCGCGGCTTAGCGCGTTGCGTAAATCTTTGGCATAATACCGCGCCTGCGCGGCCGTGCCGCCTTAATTCCAGTGAACTGTAAACCCCCACGGGCGAGGCCGAACCATCGGTCTTATGAAGATTTCGGCCAAGCCGAAGAGGACTAAGTTTGATGACTCAAGCAAGCAACACTGTATTCAACGATCTGAGCATTGCCGAGCTGATCGAAGCCGCAATCCAGCGCAACGAAGGCCAACTGGCAGATACCGGTGCGCTGGTGGTTCAGACCGGTCACCGCACCGGCCGCTCGCCCATGGATCGTTTCATTGTCGACGAGCCCTCCACCAGCTCGGCCATTGCCTGGGGTTCCATCAACCGTCCTTTCCCGGCGGACAAGTTCGATGCGCTGTGGACCCGCGTTGAAGACTACCTGGCCGAAGGCCCCAGCTACGCTTCCCGCGTGCATGTCGGCGCCAGCCCCGAGCACTACCTGCCGGTGATCATGGAAACCGAAACCGCCTGGCATAACCTGTTCGGTCGCACCCTGTTCATCAATCCGGAACAGTACAACCCGGCTGGCAAGGACGAATGGCAGATCCTCAACGCCCCGCACTTCGTCTGCGAGCCCGAGCGTGACGGCACCAACAGCGATGGCTGCGTGATCCTCAACTTCGCCCAGCGCAAGGTGCTGATCGCCGGTATGCAATACGCCGGTGAAATGAAGAAGGCCATGTTCTCGGTACAGAACTTCCTGCTGCCGGCCAAGGACGTGCTGCCCATGCACTGCGCCGCCAACGTCGGCGATGAGGGTGATACCACCCTGTTCTTCGGCCTGTCCGGCACCGGCAAGACCACCCTGTCCGCCGACCCGGCGCGTAACCTGATCGGTGACGACGAGCACGGTTGGGGCGAGGGCGTGGTGTTCAATATCGAAGGTGGTTGCTACGCCAAGTGCATCGACCTGTCGCAGAAGAACGAGCCGGTGATCTGGAACGCCATCAAGTTCGGTTCCGTTCTGGAAAACGTCATCATCGACGCCGACAGCCGCAAGGCCGACTACACCGACGTTTCCCTGACCCAGAACACCCGCGCGGCCTACCCGCTGGAGCACGTCGAGAAGCGCGTCGAGGCCAACCTTGCCGGTGAGCCGAATGCGATCATCTTCCTGACCTGTGACCTGACCGGCGTACTGCCGCCAGTGTCCATCCTCAACAACGAGCAGGCGGCCTACCATTTCCTGTCCGGTTACACCGCGCTGGTCGGTTCCACCGAGATGGGTTCCGGCGGCGGCATCAAGTCCACCTTCTCCACCTGCTTCGGTGCGCCTTTCTTCCCGCGTCCGGCCGGTGAATACGCCGAGCTGCTGATCAAGCGCATCAACGCCTTCGGCAGCAAGGTCTATCTGGTCAACACCGGCTGGACCGGTGGTGGCTACGGTGTCGGCACCCGTTTCAGCATCCCGACCACCCGCGCGATCATCACTGCCATCCAGTCCGGCGCACTGGCCGGTGCCGAGACCGAGCACGTGCCGGTGATCAACCTGGACGTACCCAAGGCGGTCGAGGGCGTGGACAGCAAGCTGCTCAACCCGCGCAACACCTGGGCTGACACCGCTGCCTACGACGCCGCTGCGCGCGATCTGGCCGGTCTGTTCATCGAGAACTTCAAGAAGTTCGAAGTGGCCGATGCCATCGTTCAGGCGGGTCCGCAGCTGTAAGAGCTGGAC
This sequence comes from Gammaproteobacteria bacterium, assembly GCA_012735335.1. GTDB lineage: Bacteria > Pseudomonadota > Gammaproteobacteria > Pseudomonadales > Pseudomonadaceae > Halopseudomonas. Next base: position 196 of record JAAYHO010000420.1, on the reverse strand, counting down.
TGTCTGACCACACAAACCCGCCTTCGTGGCGGGTTTGTTGTTTCCGGGGTTTGTGTTATTGGTTTGCTGGTTGCTGGGCTTGTGGTGTTTGTGGTGCTTGCGGGATTGGTGGTGGGCTGCGGTGGGTCTGGCACCTTGCCGGACTCGCACCCCGTCATCCATGACGCTCATCTACGGCCATCCATGGCCGCAGACG
>JAAYHO010000057.1 GCA_012735335.1 Gammaproteobacteria bacterium | reverse complement strand
TTGCCCTTCGAGGCCTTCATCGCCTGGCCGACAAAGAAGCCGAACATCTTGCCGCGCTTGTTCTCGTCACTGGCGCGGTATTGCTCGACCTGTTCGGCGTTGGCTGCCAGCACCTCGTCCAGCATGGCCTCGATGGCGCCGCTGTCGGTGACCTGCTTCAGCCCCCGGGCCTCGATGATCCGATCCGCATCACCCTCGCCGTTGGCCATGGCCTCGAACACCATCTTGGCGATCTTGCCGGAAATGGTGTTGTCCTTGATGCGCAGGATCATGCCGCCCAGCTGTGCGGCGCTGACCGGCGACTGGTCGATCTCGACATCCGACTTGTTCAGCAGGCTGGACAGCTCGCCCATCACCCAGTTGGCCGCCAGCTTGGCATCGCCGCAGGTCTGCTGAACCTGCTCGAAGTAATCGGCCATCTCGCGGCTGGCCGAGAGTACGCTGGCGTCGTAGGCGGACAGGCCGAACTCGCTCGCGAAGCGCTCGCGCTTCTGCTGTGGCAGTTCCGGCAGCTCGCCGCGCAGCTGTTCGACGAACTCGGGCTCGATCACCACCGGCAGCAGGTCGGGGTCGGGGAAGTAGCGGTAGTCGTTGGCTTCTTCCTTGCTGCGCATGGAGCGCGTCTCGTCCTTGTTCGGGTCGTACAGGCGGGTTTCCTGGATGACCTTGCCGCCGTCCTCGATCAGCTCGATCTGGCGCTGCACCTCGGTATTGATGGCGCGCTCGATGAAGCGGAAGGAGTTGACGTTCTTGATCTCGCAGCGGGTGCCGAACTCGGCCTGGCCTTTCGGCCGCACCGAGACGTTGCAGTCGCAGCGGAAGGAGCCCTCGGCCATGTTGCCGTCGCAGATGCCCAGGTAACGCACCAGCGAGTGGATAGTCTTGGCGTAGGCCACGGCTTCCTTGGCGCTGCGCATGTCCGGCTCGGAGACGATCTCCAGCAGCGGGGTACCGGCGCGGTTCAGGTCGATGCCGCTCATGCCCTGGAAGTCCTCGTGCAGACTCTTGCCGGCGTCCTCTTCCAGGTGCGCCCGGGTCACGCCGACGCGCTTGATGGTGCCGTCATCCAGGGTGATATCGACAAAGCCCTTGCCGACGATCGGCAGCTCCATCTGGCTGATCTGATAGCCCTTGGGCAGGTCGGGGTAGAAGTAGTTCTTGCGGGCGAACACGTTGGTCATGCCGATCTCGGCATCGATCGCCAGACCGAACTTGACCGCATTCTTCACCGCCTGGGTGTTGAGCACCGGCAGGGTGCCGGGCATGGCCAGGTCAACCAGGCTGGCCTGGGTGTTGGGCTCGGCGCCGAAGGTGGTGGCGCTGCCGGAGAAGATCTTCGACGCGGTGGTGAGCTGGGCGTGAATCTCCAGCCCGATGACGATTTCCCATTGCATGTTGGTGTTCCTTAAATGCCTGCCGGTACGCGATTGTGCCAATCGGTGGCCTGCTGGTACTGATGGGCGATATTCAACAGGCGCGGCTCGCTGAAGTAGGGGCCGAGCAGTTGCATGCCGACCGGCAGGTCATTGGCCATGCCTGCGGGCAGGGCAATACCGGGTACCCCGGCGAGGTTGGCGGTAATGGTGTAGATGTCGGTCAGGTACAGGCTGACCGGGTCGTCGATGCGTGCTCCGATGGCGAAGGCCTGGGTCGGCGAGGTCGGGCTGAGGATCACGTCGACCTGCTGGTAGGCCGCCATGAAGTCGTTCTTGATCAGGCGGCGGATCTTCTGTGCCTGCAGATAGTAGGCATCGTAGTAACCGGCGGACAGGGCGTAGGTGCCGACCATGATGCGGCGTTTGACCTCGTCGCCAAAGCCCTCTTCCCGCGAGCGCAGATACAGGTCATTCAGATCGGCGGGGTTGTCGCAGCGGTAGCCGAAGCGCACCCCGTCAAAGCGCGACAGGTTGGAGGAGGCCTCGGCCGAGGCGATCACGTAATAGGCCGGAATGGCCAGCTCGGCATTCGGCAGGCTGATGTCACGGATCTCCGCGCCCAGGCTCTGCAGCTGTTTGACTGCAGCGCCTAGGGTGTCGGCGATGCTGCTGTCCAGACCCTCGCCGAAGTACTCCTTGGGCAGGCCGACGCGCAGTCCTTTCAGGGGCTGGTTCAATTCCGCGCTGAAGTCCGGCACCGGCTGGTTTACCGAGGTGGAATCCTTGTCATCGAAACCGGCCATGGCCTGCAGCAGCAGGGCGCAATCCTCGGCGCTGTGGGCCATGGGCCCGGCCTGATCCAGACTGGAGGCGTAGGCGATCATGCCCCAGCGCGAAACCCGGCCATAGGTCGGCTTGAGGCCGGTCAGGCCGGTAAAGCCCGCCGGTTGGCGGATCGAGCCGCCGGTGTCGGTGCCGGTGGCCGCCGCGCACAGGCGCGCAGCCACCGCCGCCGCCGAGCCACCGGAGGAACCACCGGGAATCAGCTCCGGGTTCCACGGGTTGCGTACCGGGCCATAGAAGCTGGATTCGCTGGACGAGCCCATGGCGAACTCGTCCATGTTGGTCTTGCCCAGACTGACGGTACCGGCATCCAGCAGACGCTGGGTCACGGTGGACTCGTAGGGGGCAATGAAGTTGTCGAGCATCTTCGAGGCGCAGCTGGTACGCACGCCCCTGGTGCAGAACAGGTCCTTGTGCGCCAGCGGGATACCGGTCAGCGGCCCGGCGCTGCCATCGGCCAGGCGCGCATCGGCGGCGCGGGCCTGTTGCAGCGCCAGTTCCGGGGTAACGGTAATGAAGCTGTTGTAGGTACCGTCAAGCTGCTCGATGCGCTTGAGGAAGAGTTCGGTCAGCTCGACGCTGGAGATCGCCTTGCTGTGCAGGGCCGTGGACAGCTCGGCCAGGGATTTCTCATGCATGGAAGTGGAGTCTCTCAATTATTCAATGACCCGGGGCACCAGATACAGCCCCTGTTCGGTGGCCGGTGCAATGGCCTGCAGTTCTTCACGCTGATCGGTTTCGGTAACCTGGTCCGCGCGCAGGCGCTGGGTGGCTTCCAGTGGGTGGGACAGCGGTTGGATACCCGTGGTATCCACGGCCTGCATTTTATTGATCAGACCCATGATGCTGGACAGTTTGGCCGTGTGGGCGGGAATGTCCGCATCCTGGAGGCCGATACGCGCCAGATGGGCGAGGCGTTCCACGTCGGAGCGATCCAGGGCCATGTGTTTTCTCCTTGAAGGCGAATGAGCCGGGTTGATGATTGATCCCCCGGGAAAAGGAAAGAATTTACCACATCCGTGCCTTGCCCAAAAACCCCGCCATTGTTAGAGTTGCGACACTTCGGGACGTATCGATCCAATTGTCTGTGTTCGAGTCATGCTGCCGCTGTTTGCCGTAGATTAGTGGCCATTTGCCGGGCAATTACCTGTTTTCACGCTCCCTTACTTCAAACCACATGCCCTTGGGGTATATAAACAGCATGTTCAAAAAAATTCGCGGCATGTTTTCCAGCGACCTGTCCATCGACCTGGGAACCGCCAATACTCTGATCTACGTCCGCGAGCGCGGCATAGTTCTGGATGAGCCTTCGGTCGTTGCAATTCGCACCCATGGTA
>JAAYHO010000419.1 GCA_012735335.1 Gammaproteobacteria bacterium | reverse complement strand
TTGTCCTCCGGCAGCAGTTCGCCCCGAGCCTCGTCGATGCCTACCTGCCGGGCGATGCTGTCGGCGGTATGTTGATTGTCGCCGCTGAGCATGAGGGTGCGGATGCCCAGTTCATGCAGTTCGGCAACGGCCTGGATGCTGCTCGGCTTGACCGTGTCGGCCACGGCGAACAGGGCCAGCGGGCGCTGCTGGTCACTGAGAATGATGACCGTCTTGCCCTGGCGTTCAAGGCTTTCAAGCTGCGCTTCGATAGCCGGTGAACACAGCTGCAATTGCTCCAGCAGACGGTGATTGCCCAGATGGTAGGTTACTCCGTCGATCTCGCCGCGGCTGCCGAGACCGGGCAGGGCGGTGAAATGGTCCACTTCGCGCAGCGTCACGGCTTCCTCCGTGGCTCGGTCGGCAATGGCCCGGGAGACCGGGTGGTCGGAGCGCTGAGCCAGACTGGCGGCCAGGGCGTGTATCCCGGAGTCTTTGACCTGCGGCAGGTAATCGGTCTGCACGGGTTTGCCGTGGGTCAGGGTCCCGGTCTTGTCCAGCGCCAGCAGGGTCAGACGGTGGCCCTGCTCGAGAAACTGGCCGCCCTTGATCAGGATGCCCCGGCGAGCTGCGGCGGCCAGGCCGCTGACAATGCTGACCGGGGTGGAGATCACCAGAGCGCAGGGACAGGCGACCACCAGCAGCACCAGCGCCCGGTACACCCAATCCAGCCAGGCACCGCCGAGCAGCAGCGGCGGCACCAGAGCCACGCCCAGCGCCAGCAGGAAGACCAGCGGGGTATAGATGCGGGAAAACTGATCAACAAAGCGTTGGGTCGGAGCCCGGGTACTCTGCGCCTGCTCTACTGCATGAATGATGCGGGCCAGGGTGGAGTCGGCAGCGGGCGCAGTGGCGATGTATTCCAGCTCGCCGCTCTGGTTGATGGTGCCGGCGAACAGGTTGTCGTTGATGGCTTTTTCCACCGGCAGGCTTTCCCCGGTGATCGGCGACTGGTCCACGCTGGAGCGGCCTGCCACTACCTGTCCGTCAAGACCGATGCGCTCCCCGGGGCGCACCCGTACCCGGTCGCTTACCCTGACCTGGGTAAGGGGTAGGCTCTGCCAACTGCCGTCCGGCTGCAGCACGGTAGCACTGGGCGGCGTGAGGTCGAGCAGGCTGCGAATGGCATTGCGTGCCCGGTCGAGGGAGCGGGCCTCGATACGTTCGGCCAGAGTGAACAGCACCATCACCATGGCCGCCTCCGGCCACTGGCCGATCAGCAGGGCACCGGTCACGGCAATGCTCATCAGCGCGTTGATGTTCAGGTCACGATTCTTCAAGGCGATCCAGCCGCGGGTATAGGTGCCCAGCCCGCACAGCGCAACGGCGATGATGGCCATTGCCGCAATCAGCCAGTCGGGACCGGAGGCAAAATGCAGCACCTCGGCGAACAGCGCCAGGCTGCCAGCGCCGACCAGACGCCAGCGGTCGCCGGGTGAGGTGGCTGCGGGTGACTCATCCGCCCCACCAGTGACGGGCACCGGGGTGAAACCCAGACTGCGGATCGCCTGCAAGGCGGCGGGCAACGCGCTGGCAGTATGCTCCAGCGTCAGAGTGCGCTCCAACAGGTTGAAACCCAGTGCACCTATGCCGGGCATTCCGCTGAGCTTGTCGGTAATCAGACGCTGCTCGGTCGGGCAGTCCATCTGGTCGATGCGAAAGCGGCTGCTGAAGCTGGCCTGCGGGTCAGGCGAATGAGCTGGTGCAGCCGCTGTGTTGAGATCAGCGGTGGAGTGTTCGGTATCACAGCAGTTGCCCATTCAGCACCTCCTCTGACTGCATTCACCGGTGCCGGCTCAGTGCTTGAGCTGGCCCTTGAGCAGCGCTACGGCATCAGTGGCACCCATGGCCATCGCCAGCTTCAGCGCGGTATTGCCTTCGCCATCGGTAGCCGTCGGGTCAGCACCGGCCTGCAGCAGGCGCTGGAGAATGTCGCTGCGGTCGAACATGGCGGCGTACATCAGCGGTGGCTTGCCGCCTTCCGGGCAACCGTTGACGTCGGCACCTTGCTCCAGCAGCAGGTCGATCATGGCCGTATCACCCTTGAAGATCACCCCGGCCAGCGGAGTCTGACAGCGCTGGTTGGCCAGTTCCGGGTCGCCGCCGTGCTGCAGGATCAGACGGGCGGCCTCCAGATGGCCGTTGTAGGCGGCCAGCATCAACAGGCTGTCGCCGTTGCTGTTGCGCAGGTTGGCGGGCAGGCCGGCCTGCAGCAATGGGGCCAGTTCATCGGCATTGCCGTGGCGGGCCAGATCGAAGACCCGTTCGGCAAAGGCCAGGGTTTCATCATCAAGGTGTGGTTGCTCTGCCATGCTCGGCTCCCCGGTAAATGGAACCTGTATTGTGCACCGCCCGGCGCTGCCGGTCATCCCCGTATCGGTTACCGGTTGAACATAGTGCTGCGGTTGGCGGTCTCATTATCAGACGCCTATGGCATGACACTGACCCCAGGAGGTGCCCCGTGGAACTACCCAATCAGGATCTGCCCGCCCTGTTCGAGCAACTGGGATTGCCATCCTCCCACGAGGAAATCGAGCGCTTTTTTGCCACCCATTCGCTGGCGCAGAACGTGAAGTTGGTGGATGCACCGTTCTGGACAGAGTCCCAGTCCGACTTTCTCAAGGAGCAGTTCTACCAGGATGCCGAGTGGGCTCCCGTGGTGGATGAGCTCAACACCCGGCTGCACGAGGAGTGACGGCCTGCCCAGTGACGGGCTGAATCGTTTCAGCATTTTTCAGCGGCGGCGGAATCTGGCATCATGCCGATTCCGCTGAACGCGCTGGCGTTCGCTTTTTCCGTTCTGCTGTTCTGGATACTCTATGCCCCTTCGCTTACTGCTCATCCTCGGTGGGTTGAGTGCCTTTGGCCCCCTGGCTGTTGATCTCTATCTCCCTGCGTTCCCGGCCATGGCCGCCAGTTTTGCCACCGATACCGAGCATGTGCAGTTGAGCCTGTCGGTGTACTTCCTCGGACTGGCGATCGGGCAGGTGTTCTATGGCCCGGTGGCTGACAGATTCGGCCGACGCAAGCCGCTGCTGTTCGGTATCGGCCTGTTTACCCTGGCGTCATTGGCCTGCGCCCTGGCACCGACCCTGGAGTGGCTGCTGGCGGCACGCTTTGCCCAGGCCCTGGGTGGTTGTGCCGGGATGGTGGTGAACCGGGCGGTGGTAAGGGATCTGTGCAGCCCGATCGAGTCGGCCCGGGTGTTTTCCAAGCTGATGCTGGTCATGGGCGTGGCGCCGATTCTGGCACCGCTGGTCGGTGGCTGGCTGATGCTGCTGGGCGGCTGGCAGAGCATCTTCGGTTTTCTAACGCTGTTTTCGGCAGCCTTTCTGCTGCTGGTATGGTTGCGTCTGCCGGAAACCCTGCCGGCGGGCGGCCCACGCAGTCAGCTGTCCAGCGCCCTGGGACGCTACGGCAGGTTGCTGCGCGAGCCCGAGTTCATGTTCCATGCCCTGACCGGCGGCCTGGCCATGGCTGGGATGTTTGCCTACATCGCCGGCTCGCCCTTTGTCTTCATTCAATTGTATGGCGTGCCTGCGGAGCATTACGGCTGGCTGTTCGGGCTGAACTCGGCGGGCTTCATTCTCGCCGCGCAGTTCAACGGCCGTCTGTTGCGCCGCCGTACACCGCTGCAGTTGCTGCGCAGCACCACGCTGGTGTTCATGGGCGGTACTTTGCTGCTGCCGCTGATTGCCCTGCTGCAATTCGAGTCCCTGTGGCCGCTGATGGTGCCGCTGTTCCTGTGCATGGCTGCACTGGCACTGGTAGTGCCCAACTCCTCGGCCTGCGCACTGGCCGGGCAGGGGCATCAGGCTGGAGTGGCTTCGGCGCTGATGGGAACGTTGCAGTTTGCCATTGCCGGGGTGGTCTCGGCGTTGGTGGGTGCCCTGCATGATGGGACTGCATTGCCGATGGCCTTGATGATTGCCCTGTGTGGGATGGGGGCAGCGGGGATGGCGTTTATGGCGCGGCGGGTGGGGAGTGGGAGTTTGGGGTGAGGTGAGGCTGGGCCAGCTCCCCCTCTCCTGGCGGGAGAGGGGGAGGGGCTATCAGGCCCCAGTCCAGCGCTTGAGCACCAGAGTGGCGTTGGTGCCACCGAAGCCGAAGCTGTTGGACATGATCAGGTCAACTGCCTGGTCCAGACGCTCACGCAGGATCGGCAGACCGGCTGCGTTCTCGTCCAGTTCCTCGATGTTGGCCGAGGCGGCGAGGAAGTTGTCGCGCATCATCAGCAGACAGTAGATGGCTTCCTGCACACCGGCGGCGCCCAGCGAGTGGCCGGACAGGCTCTTGGTCGAGCTGATCTTCGGTGCCTTGTCGCCGAACACTTCACGGATGGCCTTGAGTTCGGCCACGTCGCCCACCGGGGTGGAGGTGCCGTGGGTGTTCAGGTAGTCGATGGTGCCTTCAACGGTAGCCATGGCCTGCTGCATGCAGCGCACTGCGCCTTCGCCGCTCGGGGCGACCATGTCGTAGCCGTCGGAAGTAGCACCGTAGCCGACCACTTCAGCGTAGATCTTGGCGCCGCGAGCCTTGGCGTGTTCCAGCTCCTCGACCACCACCATGCCGCCACCGCC
>JAAYHO010000418.1 GCA_012735335.1 Gammaproteobacteria bacterium | reverse complement strand
GTGTACCCCGGGCCGCACGGCAACGTCAGGCTGCCGCACTGGCCGAGCGCATGGGGCTGGATGAGGACGACCTGCACAAATATCCCCATGAACTGTCCGGCGGCATGCAGAGCCGGGTGTCGCTGGCCCGGGCGCTGGCGATCAAGCCCGACCTGCTGTTGCTCGACGAGCCCTTCTCGGCGCTGGATATCGGTCTGAAGACCGAGCTCTATCGCCAGTTGGAGGAGCAGGTGCAGAGCCAGGGCAGTGCGGTGCTGATGATCACCCACGACCTGATGGAAGCGGTGCGCCTGGCCGACCGCATTCTGATGATGGTGCCCGACCCGGGCCGCATCGTCTACGAGTGCAATCTGCAGCAACCCCAGGCCCAGCGCAGCAGCACCTGGGTCTACCAGACCACCGCCGAGCTGATGCAGGTGCGCGAGGTGCGCATTGGCTTTGGTCTGGATGAGGGCGAGCTGCCGGTACAGATCAGTCAACATGAACAGCATTCGGGGTGCAGCGTATGAGCAGTATGCCCGGGGGACTGAAAGGCGCACTGCGCGGCGACTGGCCGGTGTTCATGTGTGGCTTCCGGCCGTTCTTTCTATTGACCGGTGCCAGCGCGGTGCTGATGATCCTCGCCTGGTTGCTGATGCTGCGCGGCTTGCTGCCCGCTGGCATGCCCGGCGGCAGTCTGGTGTGGCATGGTCATGAGCTGCTGTTCGGCTTTGTCACCGCCGCCATTGCCGGGTTTGTGCTGACCGCGGTACCGGAGTTTACCCGCACACCGATTCCGCCACGCCGGGCGGTGGTGCAGATGACCCTGCTGTGGCTGGCGGCGCGGCTGGCCTACCTGCTGGCCGGGGCCTGGCCTGCGCTGATCGGCCTGTGGCCAGCGGCGCTGTTGAACCTGGCACTGTGGGTATTGCTGCTGCGCGAGGTGCTGCCCCGGGTGTGGAATGCGCAGGAGCGGCGGCATGTCAGCTTTGCCTGGGCGATCACAGCGCTGGCCCTGCTGCAGCTGGGCTTCTTTGTTGCTGCGGGCAGCGGCGGTAATCCGCTGGCCTGGCTGTATCTGAGCGTGGGCCTGGTCATGGCGCTGATCATCATCGCCACCAGCCGGGTGTCCATGAGCGTGGTCAACGGGCTGGTGGAGGAAGGTCATCCGGAGCGCCAGCAGACCGAGGAGGTCGGCTATCTGGCCCGCCCACCCCGGCGCAATCTGGCGATAGTCACCATCCTGATCTGCAGCATCACCGAGTTCTTCTTCGGCTACGACATCATCACCGGCTGGACCGCGCTGGCCGCCGCTGCAGCCATGCTCAACCTGCTCAACGACTGGCATGTCGGTCGCCCGCTGTTTACCCGCTGGGCATTGATGCTCTATGCCAGCTACTGGCTGATCGCGCTGGGCTACGGCCTGATGGGCGCCGCCTGGCTGGGCGCGCCGCTGCTGCCCTCGGCCGGACGACATCTGTTGATGGCCGGGGCCATGGGGCTGTCGATCTTTGCCATCATGATGGTTGCCGGGCGTATTCATGCCGGACTCTGGCTGGACCGCCGCCCCTGGCAACCGATCACCGCCACCCTGCTGGTGCTGGCGGCGCTGTTGCGGGCGGCATCCGGCATCTATCTGTTCCTGCCCTGGATGAGCCAACTGCAGGCCGCCTCCGGCCTGCTGTGGGCCGGGTGTTTTGCGGCCTATCTGGCGATGAACTGGTCCGCCCTCAGCGGGCCGCGCAGTGATGGCCAGAGCGGCTGCGCCGAGCCGCTGGCAACCACTCAGTAAACCGGCAACTCCACCGACTCGAACAGGGCTTCGACTTCCATGCGGTTCGCGCATTTGAGCACTTCTTCAATGCGTTCGCGGGTCAGGTGGGGGGCGAAGGCTTCGATGAAGTCGTACATGAATCCGCGCAGGAAGGTACCCTTGCGAAAGCCCAGATGGGTCACGCTGGACTCGAACAGGTGGCTGGCGTCGATGCTGACCAGATCCTTGTCCAGCACCGGGTCCACTGCCATCCTGGCCACGATCCCCACCCCCAGCCCCAGGCGTACGTAGGTCTTGAGCACGTCGGCGTCGGCTGCGGTAAATACCACCTTGGGCTCCAGTCCCTTGTGGCTGAAGGCCTCGTCCAGCTTGGAACGACCGGTAAAGCCGAACACGTAGGTGACGATCGCTTGCTCGGCCAGCAGCTCCAGGGTCAGCGGCCCGGCGTCCAGCAACGGATGGCCCTTGGGCACGATCACGCAGCGGTTCCAGCGGTAGCAGGGCATCATCACCAGCTCGTTGAACAGTTCCATGCCTTCGGTGGCAATGGCGAAGTCGGCGGTACCATCGACGGCCATTTCGCTGATCTGGGTCGGTGTACCCTGGTGCATATGCAGGGAGACATCCGGATAGGTATTGATAAAGCGCGCAATGACCGGTGGCAGGGCGTAACGCGCCTGGGTATGGGTGGTAGCCAGGGTCAGAGTGCCCTTGCGTTCATGACTGAACTCCTGGGCGATCTGCTTGATGTTCTCGCACTTGCGCAGGATTTCCCCGGCGGTCTCGATGATGCGCTCACCAGCGGGGGTGATACGGGTCAGATGCTTGCCGCTGCGGGAAAAGATCTCCACACCCAGCTCGTCCTCCAGCAGACGGATCTGCTTGCTGATGCCGGGTTGCGAAGTATAGAGACTCTGGGCGGTGGCCGAGACGTTCAGGCCATGGTGGGCCACTTCCAATATATAGCGCAGCTGCTGCAGTTTCATCGATGCCATCCCTCTAGTCATACACGTGAAACATCATGAACCCTTTATAACCAAATTGGTAGTTACAAGGCTGATGTTAGACGACAAATGAGGAAGGTCGAGTCTTGACGACCAACGGCAGGGATAACCCAAATGGCCGAGATGGAACTCGGCCCTCCGGTTTCTTACTGATAGCCATCCTGCAGAAATTGCAGCATGTTCAGCAGCGCCTGGGTGCGCGGCATGCTGTATCCGGCCTCCCCGGCCAGGCGCAGGGCTTCGCCGTAGAGGTTGTTCAGCTCCATGGGACGCTTGTGCTGCCAGTCTTGGTGCATGCTCGGCAGGTAATCGGGAATACGCTGGGTACCCACCAGCAGCTTGTCCGCCAGAGACTCGGGCATGCTGTGACCGCAGGCTTCGGCAGCTTCCACCACCTCCTGCATCAGATCACGGATCAGCTGGCGGCTGGCCGGATTCTTCAGCAGCGCATCGGTCCCCGCATCCAGCATCACGGAAACACCGTTGAAAGGCAGGTTCCATACCAGCTTCTGCCAGCGCGCGCCCTCCAGATTGGCCTGCTCACGGGCGCGCAGACCGGCCTCGCGGAACATCGCTGCCCCTTCGGCGATGATCTCCTGCTGCTGCTAGGTCAGCGCTCCAGCACAATGGTAGGCCAGATCGATCATGCCGTTATCCTGATGCACCACCACACCCGGGCCCTTGCGGTACAGGCTGACATAGCACAGGCCTCCGACCAGATGCAGATCGGCGGGCAACTGGTCGCGCAGCTGCTCTTCATTGCTCAAGCCGTTCTGCAGCAACAGCACCCGCGCACCGGGGGCCGCAGCTTTGGCGATCAGCGGGGCCAGCGCATCGTTGCTGGTAGACTTGGCACCCACCAGCAGCCAGTCGCAGGGCGGCATATCGGCAGCATCCCGGTAGGCCTGCGCCGGTTGCAGCTTCAGGTCACCCAGCACCATGCTTTCTATGCTGATACCGTTCTGCTGGACCGCCTCATACTCGCTGCGCAGCAGGAAGTGCACGTCGTAGCCCGCCCGTGCCAGCATCACCCCATAGAATCCCCCGATAGCACCGGTACCAATCACCCCGATACGTGGCTTTGCCATATTGCATGTCTCCTGTTGTTCTGAGCGCTTGAATTTGGCGCCCATGTTAAACGCTGCGCAGCCATGGCAACAGTCAGGCATGTGACAAAGCGACCGCTTCTGCCGATACAGGCTAGCCGTAGCCGCCGTCCATGCTTTAAGCTGTTGCCCCATTGACAACAGGCTGGCGGCTTGCCGGTCTGACCGACTCACTGGGAAGGAAGATGGCTGATTTACCTATTAATGATCTGAACGTTACTTCCAACGAAGTAATGATTACTCCTGCGCAACTCAAGGCCAGGATCCCCATGAGCCAGGCGGCGGAAGCCACCATCATCGAAAGCCGCCAGGTCATTCGTGACATTCTGGACGGCAAGGATCACCGCCTGTTCATCGTCATTGGCCCCTGCTCCATCCACGACGTGGAAGCGGCCAAGGACTACGCCCGCCGTCTCAAGGAGCTGGCTGCCGAAGTCGGCGATACCCTGTATCTGGTCATGCGCGTGTATTTTGAAAAGCCCCGCACCACCGTGGGCTGGAAGGGTCTGATCAACGACCCCTATCTAGACGACAGCTTCAAGATCGAGGATGGCCTGCACATCGGCCGTCAACTGCTGTGTGATCTGGTCGACATGGGCCTGCCCACCGCCACCGAGGCGCTGGACCCGATCTCCCCGCAGTATCTGCAGGACCTGATCTCCTGGTCGGCGATCGGCGCGCGCACCACCGAATCCCAGACCCACCGGGAACTGGCCTCCGGCCTGTCCTCGGCGGTCGGCTTCAAGAACGGCACCGACGGCAACCTCGGCGTGGCGATCAACGCTCTGCAATCCACCGCCAGCCCGCACCGCTTCATGGGTATCAACCATGAAGGCCAGGTATCCATCGTCACCACCCGCGGCAACCGCTACGGTCACGTGGTGCTGCGCGGTGGTAACGGCAAGCCGAACTATGACTCGGTCAGCGTTGCCCTGTGCGAGAAGGAACTGGAAAAGGCCGGAGTCAAACCGAACATCATGATCGACTGCAGCCACGCCAACTCCAACAAGGACCCGGGTCTGCAGCCGCTGGTGATGGATAACGTCGCCAACCAGATCGCCGAAGGCAACAACTCCATCGTCGGCCTGATGGTGGAAAGCCACATCGGCTGGGGCAACCAGGCGATCAACAAGGATCTGTCACAGCTGGAATACGGCGTATCCATCACCGATGCCTGTATCGACTGGGATACCACGGTCAAGGCCGTGCGCAGCATGCACGCCAAGATCAAGGATGTGCTGCCGCAGCGCAAGCGCAGTTGATCGGAGTGAGCGGCTGAGAGCTCCCGGGAGGGACGAGCACCAGC
>JAAYHO010000056.1 GCA_012735335.1 Gammaproteobacteria bacterium | reverse complement strand
CTCCATGCGCGTCTGAAAAGTCAGCGCATGGACCGGCAAGGCAATACCCAGGAGCAGAGCAAGCGGCAGACGAGGCAAAAGACATTCTCCGGAAACAACGGCTTCAAAAGAGTGATTCGGCGCCAAAGGCAGAAACTTTAGAATTGCCCATCGTACACATGTAAAAACCCGTTACCCCCTACTATCGTGGGAGCCCCCGCCCCGGGGGCGAATGCGGGGGCAGACCCTTCGCGCCGAGGGCAACGCTCCCACACCCAAAGGGGACTCCCACACCCAAAGGGGACTCCCATAGTTTGGGGCGGGGCCTTGTATTTGTGGGAGCCGCGCCCTCGCGGCGAAGGGGTTGTCTGGAACCATAAATCCCATGCCTACAGCCAGATCGCATCCCAATGCGGATAATCACCAACAGAATCCACCAGCCCTGCCCTGATTGGGTTGGCTATGACATACCTGGCCAGGGCCTTTAAATCTTCCTCTTCCCGCACTGCCCGATCATGAAAACCCTTCTGCCAGATACGCCGCCCGATCCTCCGAGCACAGATACCCCGAACTCGACCAACCACCTGCGCAAGGGACTCGTCATTCAGCTGCATCAACCAATGGAAGTGATCCGGCATGACGACATAGCACCAGGTCTGGACATCATTCTGCACTGCCTCCAAGCGTAATGTGTTGATCAGAATGCGGGCATGTCTCAGATCAGCAAAGACCGGCTCGCGGCCGCTGGTGACACCGGTTATGAGATACAGCCTGCCGGCCTCGGACATGCGGCCGAGGCGCAAACGGTGGGATTGGTAGCGTGCTTGTGACACTGGGTGGACCTCCTGGATGCTGGTTGGGCTATATCCAGGAGGTTAGTGAGGCAGGAGTAAAGGGAAGGATGGTGAGGTTGTGATACAGAGCACAGAGCCAGTTTGTGTTTCTGGGCCCTGAGCCCTGTCTTCTATCGTGGGAGCCCCCGCCCCGGGGGCGAAGGGGGGTTGGGCCTTTCGCGCCGGGGGCGACGCTCCCACAACAGAGGTATAGGCGTGGGCATGGAGCCAGTTTCTGGGCTCTGAGCCCTGCCTTCTATCGTGGGAGCCCTCGCCCCGGGGGCGAAGGGGGGCTGGGCCTTTCGCGCCGGGGGCGACGCTCCCACAATAGAGGCATAGGCGTGGGCATGGAGCTAGAACCAGAGCCAATTTCTGGGCCCTGAGCCCTGCCTTTTATCGCGGGAGCCCCCGCCCCGGGGGCGAAGGGCGCGGCGCGGCTCGGTGGGTCAGCGGTAGCCTTTGGGGTTGTTGGATTGCCAGCGCCAGGCGTCCAGGCACATGGCTTCCAGTCCCAGTTCGGCGCGCCAGCCGAGCTCTTCGGCGGCCAGGGTCGGGTCGGCATAGCAGCAGGCCACATCGCCGGGGCGGCGGTCGGTCAGGACGTAGGCCAATTGATGACCGCAGGCGCGTTCAAAAGCGCGCAACATATCCAGCACCGAATAGCCCTTACCGGTGCCCAGGTTGAACGGCTTGATGCCCTCCCCGCGCTCCAGCCACTCCAGCGCTTTCACATGCCCTTCGGCCAGATCCATCACATGAATGTAATCACGCACACCAGTGCCATCCGGGGTCGGGTAGTCGCTGCCGAACACGCTCAGATGCTCGCGCCGCCCCACTGCCACCTGAGCGATATAGGGCATCAGGTTGTTGGGAATATCCGCCGGGTCTTCGCCAATGCGCCCGCTGGCGTGCGCGCCAACCGGGTTGAAATAGCGCAGCAGTGCGATATTCCAGCTGCTGTCGGACACATGCAGATCACCCAGCAGCTCCTCGATCATCAGCTTGGAGCGGCCATAAGGGTTGGTCGCGCTGGTCGGGAAGTCCTCGCGGATCGGCACCGTTGCCGGGTCGCCATATACCGTCGCCGAGGAGCTGAACACCATGTTCTTCACCCCTGCCCGCTGCATCGCCTCGCACAGCACCACGGTGCCGCTGACGTTGTTGCGGTAATAGCGCAGCGGCTGCGCCACCGACTCACCGACCGCCTTGAGCCCGGCAAAATGGATCACCGCATCAATCTGGTGAGACTGGAACAGCTGATCCAGCAGCGCTGCATCATTGATATCACCCTCGATCAGCGTCACCTCACGCCGGGTAATATCCTCCACCCGCCGCACCGCCTCGGCCGAGCTGTTGCTGAAGTTGTCCAGCACCACCACCTTGTAGCCGGACTCCAGCAGACGGACACAGGTATGCGAGCCGATGTAGCCCGCGCCGCCTGTGACCAGAATGGTTTTACTCATTTCGTGGTCCTTGAATCATGAACTCATACCCCAACCCCGTCATTGCGAGGAGCGTAGCGACGTGGCAATCCATTACTCGGAGTTGCCTGCCAGCTGGATTGCCGCGCCTCTTCGAGGCTCGCAATGACGGGGTCGAAGTGAGCCTCGTAATAGCCGTCTGAACCCGCCATGCAATGACGGGGCTTGCCCCGAGCCTCAAACCGCCCGAATCGCCTCCAGCAGCTTCTCCGTCTCCCGCTCCATCAACCCAATATCCCCGCGGCTTTCCACGTTCAGGCGGATCACCGGTTCGGTATTGGAAGCACGCAGGTTGAAGCGCCAGTCGGCGAAGCAGACACTCAGGCCGTCAGTGTAATGCACATCCAGCGCACCAGCTGCATACTGCCATTCGATGGCCTTGATCACTGTCTGGGCGTCGCTGACGGTCAGGTTGATCTCGCCGGAGGACGGATAGGCGGCGATGCGTTCGTCGACCAGTTCAGACAGCGGCTTGCCCTTGCGGCACATCAGTTCGGCGACCAGCAGCCAGGGGATCATGCCGCTGTCGCAGTAGGCGAAGTCGCGGAAGTAGTGGTGGGCGCTCATTTCGCCGCCGTAGATGGCGTCTTCGGCGCGCATGCGTTCCTTGATGAAGGCGTGACCCGCCTTGGTCTGCACCGCCACGCCGCCGTTCTGTTCGACCTGCTCCACGGTATTCCACACCAGCCGCGGGTCGTGGATGATGCGCGCGCCGCGCTCCTTCTGCAGGAAGGCCTCGGCCAGCAGACCGACGATGTAATACCCCTCGATGAAGCGGCCCTGCTCGTCGAACAGGAAGCAACGATCAAAGTCGCCGTCCCAGGCAATCCCCATATCGGCCTGATACTTCAGCACCGCATCCCGGGTCAGCCCGCGGTTCTCGGTCAGGATCGGGTTGGGAATACCGTTGGGGAAGGTACCGTCCGGTTCGTGGCAGATTTTCACCAGCTCGACCGGAATATGCTG
>JAAYHO010000417.1 GCA_012735335.1 Gammaproteobacteria bacterium | reverse complement strand
GGCGGTGGTTGCGGCCACCGTGATGTCGGAGTCATGAGTTGATTACATACCTTGACTGGAGGGGCCGATGGACTCGTTGCTTGCCTTTTTAACCACACCTTTTCTTGGCACTGCCGCCTGGCAGTGGCTCGCTTTCCTGGCCATCGTGCTGGGTATTCTCGCTTTTGACCTTGGCGTATTGCACCGTGACGAGCACGAGATCGAGGTACGCGAGAGTCTGCTGCTGTACGGCGGCTACTTCACCGTCGGCATACTGTTCGGCCTCTGGGTCTGGTTTGACCGGGGTGCGGCCAGTGGGCTGGAGTTCTATACCGGCTTCCTGATCGAGCAGTCGCTGTCGATGGACAACGTGTTCGTCATGGCGATGATCCTCGGCTTCTTCGGTATTCCGCGTATCTACCAGCACCGGGTGCTGTTCTGGGGCATTCTCGGGGTGATCATGCTGCGGGCGATCATGATCGGTCTGGGCGCGGCGCTGGTGCAGGAATTCGAGTGGATTTTGTATATCTTCGGGGTGTTCCTGTTGTTCTCCGGGGTCAAGATGTTCTTCAGCAAGGACGAGGAGGAGCACAAGGATTTTTCGGAAAATGCCCTGGTGCGTTTTATCCGCAAGCGTTTCCGGGTTACCGATGAGCTGCATGGCTCGCACTTCTTTGTCCGCCTGCCGGACAAGACCGGCAAGGTGGTGCTGTTTGCCACGCCGCTGTTTCTGGCGCTGGTGCTGATCGAGCTGGCGGATCTGGTGTTTGCCGTGGACAGTGTGCCGGCGATCTTCGCCATTACCCAGGACCCCTTTATTGTCTATACCTCGAATATCTTTGCGATCCTGGGGCTGCGTTCGCTGTACTTTGCCCTGGCGGCGCTGATGCACCGTTTTGTCTACCTGAAATATGCCCTGGCGCTGGTGCTGGTGTTCATCGGCTGCAAGATTCTGCTGCACGGCCTGGATATCAAGATCCACGCGGGTATTTCGCTGGGCGTGACCTTCGCGCTGCTGGCCGGTGGGGTGCTGCTGTCGCTGTACACCACTCGCCAATCCGCCAGATAAGCGATAAAGCTGCACTTTTACCACCGTTCGTAGGGCTTTCGCCGCCGGGTGATTGCCTCTGCGGGCAGTGGGACGCATAATATCGGCCCCTTTAGTTCCCATGACCTGGAAGGAAGAACTGTGACTCAAGCCCAATACGAGCAATGTCTGGACAACTGGACTGATCGCGAAGCGACCGCTGAGGCGATGATTCCCCTGATCGGACGTCTGTACCGCGAACACAACGTGGTCACCTCCATTTATGGCCGTGGCCTGGTTAACCGTTCGGTGATCAGTCTGCTCAAATCCCATCGGTTTGCCCGTCAGATCGATGACAACGAGCTGTCAGTGCACGATACCTATCCGGTAATCAAGGCGCTGATGGATCTGGATCTGGGTCCGGCTTCCATCGATCTGGCCCGTCTGGCGGTCAAATACCAGAAGGAAGGGGCAGGGGATCTGGATACCTTCCTGCGCCGTGAACTGGCCAGCGTCATCGGTCGCAAGGGTGAGCAGCGTCAGGGCCGTGATGTGGTTCTGTATGGTTTTGGTCGTATCGGCCGTCTGCTGGCACGGATTCTGGTCGAGAAGGCCGGTGCCGGTGATGCACTGCGTCTGCGTGCTGTCGTGGTGCGCAAGGGTGCCACCAATGATCTGGCCAAGCGTGCCAGTCTGCTGCGCCGCGACTCGGTGCACGGCTCCTTCCAGGGCACTATCACCATCGATGAAGAAAACAACACCCTGACCGCCAATGGCACCCAGATCCAGTTCATCTACGCCAGCGATCCGAGCACCGTGAACTATGCCCACTATGGCATCAAGGATGCGCTGCTGGTGGATAACACCGGGGTATGGCGCGACGAGGCCGGTCTGTCCCAGCACCTGAAGTGTGACGGTATCAGCCAGGTAGTGCTGACCGCTCCGGGCAAGGGTGATCTGAAGAACATCGTGCACGGTATCAACCACAGCTGGATTACCCCGGAAGACAAGATCGTTTCCGCTGCCTCCTGTACCACCAACGCCATCGTGCCGGTGCTCAAGGCGATCAACGACAAGTACGGCATCAAGAATGGTCACGTGGAGACTGTGCACTCCTACACCAACGACCAGAACCTGATCGACAACTTCCACAAGGGTAACCGTCGTGGCCGCAGTGCGGCGCTGAACATGGTTATCACCGAGACCGGTGCTGCCAAGGCGGTAGCCAAGGCCCTGCCGGAGCTGGCGGGCAAGCTGAGCGGTAACGCCATTCGCGTGCCGACGCCGAACGTCTCCATGGCGATCCTCAACCTGAACCTGAACAACGCGACCAACCGTGAGGAAGTCAACGAGTACCTGCGTCACATGGCGCTGCACTCCGAGCTGCACAAGCAGATCGACTTCACCAACAGTCAGGAAGTGGTCTCCACCGACTTCGTCGGTTCGCGGCATGCGGGTGTGGTGGATGCCGAGGCAACCATCTGTAACGACGACCGGGTCATCCTCTATGTGTGGTATGACAACGAGTTCGGTTACAGCTGCCAGGTGGTGCGCATTCTGGAGGACATGGCCGGGGTCAACCCGCCAGCCTTCCCGGTGTAACATGTGGTAATCAAAAAAAAGGCGCTTCGGCGCCTTTTTTCATGCCTTGCCTATACTTCCCCGAGGGGCTGTGACCCGCCAGTCCAGCGGCCTGCCGATGCTCCAGAGGATTCTCTGGCGTTTCTGCTGTATGTCCCGGAAAACTTGAAAAAACCTGTAGTTGAGTAGCTTTGAAAGGACATGATCTTTATACTTGACGGGATTTTTTGACCAGAGCCTTGGCGGCATCATCTGACTTTTTTCCTGACAAGTTCAGCGGGGCAATTCATACCCCGGGCACAGCCATTGGGCTCTATACCCATTCCCAAAATGTGATTAGGCAATTCGTATGATAAAGATCAAACGGGGCTTGGATCTGCCAATCACCGGCTCGCCGGAACAGCGCATCGAGGATGCGCGTCCGCCACGCAGCGTTGCCCTTGTCGGTTTCGATTACCACGGTATGAAACCCACGATGGAAGTGCAGGTCGGTGATCGGGTGCAGGCCGGGCAGGTCCTGTTCAGCGACAAGAAAACCGAGGGGGTGCTCTATACCGCCCCGGTCAGCGGTGTAGTCAGCGCGATCAATCGGGGTGAAAAACGCGTTCTGCAATCGGTGGTGATCGATGTGGAAGGCAGCGACTCGATCGACTTCGGCAGCCACGCCGCTGCTGCGCTGGATACCCTGGATGCCCAACTGGTACGCGACAAGCTGGTCAATTCGGGCCTGTGGACGGCTCTGCGCACCCGGCCCTACAGCAAGGTGCCGGAACTGGACGCGACGCCTTCGTCGATTTTTGTCACGGCCATGGATACCCATCCGCTGGCTGCTGACCCGGTAGTAGTGTTGCAGGAGTGCGCCGCCGACTTCGAGAACGGTCTGCGTGTGCTGTCGCGTCTGGCCGGCATCTGGCTGTGCAAGGCCGACGGTGCGGTGATCCCCGGCGAGCAACTGGCGGGGGTGCGCACCGAGAGCTTTGCCGGGCCACACCCGGCGGGGCTGGTGGGCACTCATATCCACTTCCTCGATCCGGTCAGCGAGCAACGTCAGGTCTGGCATATCAATTATCAGGACGTGGTCGCCGTAGGGCGTCTGTTTACCACTGGTCATCTGTCTGCAGAGCGTATCATCGCCCTGGGTGGCCCGCAGGTGGAGCGCCCGCGTCTGTTGCGCACAGTGCTGGGCGCCAATCTGGCCGAGCTGACCGCCGGCGAGATGAAGCCTGGCAACAACCGGGTTATTTCCGGCTCGGTGCTGGGTGGTCGTCTGGCCCGTGGCGCAGCCAACTACCTGGGCCGTTATCACCTGCAGGTGTCGGTGCTGCTTGAAGGGACCGAACGGGAGATGCTGCATTACCTGCGGGCCGGGGCCGAGAAACACTCGATCCTCAATATCTTCATCTCCAAACTCAACCCGGGCAAACTGTTCGACTTCACCACCAGTACCAACGGCAGTGCCCGGGCCATGGTACCGGTAGGCAATTATGAAGAGATCATGCCGCTGGATATCCTGCCGACCCAGTTGCTGCGGTCACTGATCGTCGGCGATACCGACACCGCCCAGCAACTCGGCTGCCTGGAGCTGGATGAAGAGGATCTGGCGCTGTGCAGCTATGTCTGTGCCGGCAAGTACGAATACGGCCCGATCCTGCGTGACAATCTCACGCGCATCGAGCAGGAGGGGTGATCCATGGGCTTGCGTAATTATCTGGACAAGATCGAACACCACTTCGAAAGTGGCGGACGTCTCGAGAAGTGGTACCCGCTGTACGAGGCGGTGGACACGTTCCTCTACAAGCCGGCGAGTGTGACTCGCACCACGGCCCACGTGCGCGATGGCATCGACCTCAAGCGCATGATGATCACCGTGTGGCTGTGCACCTTCCCAGCGATGTTCTTCGGTATGTGGAACGTAGGCTACCAAGCTAACAGCATCTTTGCCGCCAACCCGGATCTGTTGGCTGAGCAGGAAGGCTGGCGTCTGGCACTCACCGGCATGCTGGCAGGGTTTGACCCGAGCAGTATCTGGGACAACATTGTCTACGGCGCCACCTGGTTCCTGCCCATCTATCTGGTGACCTTCGTGGTCGGCGGTTTCTGGGAAGTGCTTTTCGCCAGCATTCGCCGGCATGAAGTCAACGAAGGTTTCTTCGTCACTTCCGTGCTGTTCG
>JAAYHO010000416.1 GCA_012735335.1 Gammaproteobacteria bacterium | reverse complement strand
TGCGCAGGCGTTCCTGCAGAGCCGCGCGGCTTGGCGGCAGAATGAAGATCGAGCGGGCCTGGGGCAGTGCCCGACGTACCTGCTGGGCACCCTGCCAGTCGATTTCCAGAATCAGGTCATGACCCTGAGCCAGGGTCTGCTCCACGGTGCTCTGGGAGGTGCCATAGAGGTTGCCGAACACCTCGGCGTGCTCCAGGAAATCGCCCTCACCGACCTGCTTGAGAAACTGTTCGCGGCTGGTGAAGTGGTAGTTCACACCGTCGATCTCGCCGGGACGCATGGGGCGGGTAGTGTGGGAGATGGATACCCGCAGGGTGTCGATCTGATCGATCAACGCCTTGACCAGGGTGGTCTTGCCCGCACCGGAGGGGGCGGAAACGATGTACAGAGTGCCGGTGGCCTGGGTCATGGTAGGTCCTGGTAGGGTTCAGCTTGGGGCGCAGTATAAAACCTATCGCGCCGGACGTCATTTATGCGTGGCGCCGGTCCGCTTCGCCCGGCTCCGGTGCCGCATCCTCAAAGCGGTTGACCTGGCGCAGGCTGCGGAAGGCGGCCGACCAGCCCGCCACCACGCCAAGGGTGCACAGCGCGCCGATCAGTGCCGCGGGTACCGCACCGAACCAGGCGGCGCTGGTCCCGGCGCGGAAGTGCCCCAGCTCGTTGGATGAACCGATGAACAGCATGTTCACCGCATTGACCCGGCCGCGCATGGCATCCGGGGTGGAGAACTGGATCAGCGTCGAGCGGATGTACACGCTGATCATGTCCGCCGCACCGGCAATCAGCAGGGCAACGAACGACAGCCAGAACAGCGTCGACAGGGCAAATACCAGGTTGGCCACGCCGAAGATGGCCACCGCGATGAACATGGTGCGCCCGACGTTGCGGTTGAACGGACGGGCACTGAGGTACAGACCGACGCAGATTTCACCCATGGCCATGGCACTGCGCAACAGCCCCAGCCCCTCGGAGCCGACATGCAGTACATCGCTGGCGTAGATCGGCAGCAGGGCGATCACCCCGCCGAGCAGCACGGCGAACAGGTCCAGCGAGATGGTGCCGAGAATGATCGGCCGGGTGCGGATGAAGTGCAGCCCGGCGGTGAAGCGCTTCCAGCCGGAGGTCTCGGTGATCTGTATCCGGTCGTCGTAGAGCACCGGTACCCGGCTGAGCAGCGCCAGGCCGCCGGCAAAGCACACCATGCACAGGGTATAGGTCAGCTCGCCGCCGCCGATGGCATACAGCACGCCGCCCAGCACCGGGCCGAGGATGGTGGCGGTGCGCATGATGGTGCTGTTGGTGGCAATTGCCTGGGCCAGCTGATCCCGGGGCACTATCTGCGGCAGCAGACTCTGCAGCGCCGGGCCGATAAAGGCCCGGGAGCAGCCGTAGAGCACCAGCGCGCCGTAGAACCAGGCCGGATCATGCTCGCCGCGCACGGTCAGCCACAGCAGGATACCGCTGCAGGCAGCAGCGCCGATCCAGGACAAGGCAAGAATCAGCTTGCGGTTGAAGCGGTCGATCAGGTCCCCGGCGGGCATCAGCAGGAACAGCATCGGCAGGAACTGCGCCAGGCCCACCCAGGCCAGTGACAGCGGGTCGCCGGTGATCTCATACACCTGCCAGGCCACCACAATCGCCTGAATCTGCATGGCGAACACCGCCAGCAGGCGAGCAATGACAAAGGGCACGAAGCCCGGTTGGCGGAACAGGTTCAGGCGACTGGGAATCAGGTGCAAGGTGACATCTTCAGGGGGCTGGAGAACAGAGGAGACGCATGATACCAGCCAGAGCTGCCAGCGTCAGTGCCAGCTGCCTTCCGTCAGTTGTCAGCCCGCCGTCATCATGCTGCGCAGGTGGGAATCCAGTCAGGCACCCGGTGCAATTGGCCCGGCTTTCAGGTAGCGTGCTGCGCACCAATTCGTCTGGCAGAAGGGCGCATACCATGTCTATCAACTGGATCATGCTGATCATCGGCGGACTGTTCGAGACCGGCTTCGCGGTCAGCCTGGGCAAGGCCCAGCAGGCCAGCGGCAAGGCGTTCAGCTTCTGGCTGGCGACCTTTGCCCTGTGTGTGGCAATCAGCATGTATCTGCTGTTCAAGGCCATGGGCGGGCCGAAAGCCATCCCGGTGGGCACCGCCTATGCGGTATGGGGCGCGATCGGTGCCTTCGGCACCGTGGTCGCGGGCATCCTGCTGTTCAACGAGCCGGTGACTTTCTGGCGTCTGCTGTTTCTCTCCACCCTGGTGCTGTCGGTGGTGGGGTTGCAGCTGGTCAGCAGCTGACCCAGCTGCGGCGCCAGTCTATTCGAGCCGCACCCGGTACACCTCGGCCAGCGAGATGATGCCCTGCCGGGCAATCTCCAGCGCACCCTCGGTGAGCGGGCGCATGCCGTCGCGGCGGGCCTGCTGCTCGATATCCTGAGCGGCGGTAT
>JAAYHO010000415.1 GCA_012735335.1 Gammaproteobacteria bacterium | reverse complement strand
TGCTGCCGACGCTGATGTCGGCCGCCGTGGGGATTCTGGCGGGCGGGGTGATATTCGCGGTGGTGTTGCTGGGCGGCAGGCTGTTCCAGCGGCGGGCAGGGTAATGAGGTGAACGAGCTCCGGGCGATCCGGTCCCATGCATAGGCAAACCCGTGCAGGAGATGAACATGAAATCGCAAATATGGTTGCTGGCTGCCGCACTGGCCGTCGGCACCGCTCAGGCCGCATCGCAAGAGGTTGATATCCATCTGGTGGATACCGAAGGCAAACAGCAGGCTATCGGCAGTATCCAGATCAGTGAGACCGAGCATGGGCTGCTGTTTACCCCCGAGCTGACCTCCCTGCCGAGGGGCGTGCATGGCTTCCATGTGCACGAAAACGGCAGCTGCGACCCAGCAGAGAAAGACGGCAAGACCGTACCGGCCCAGGCGGCGGGTGGGCACTATGACCCGCAGGGCACCGGCAAGCATCTGGGTCCCTATGGCGACGGCCACCTGGGCGACCTGCCCGCGCTGTACGTGAACGAGGACGGCACCGCCGACTACCCGGTGCTCGCCCCGCGTATCAGCAAGCTCGATGAGATCAAGGGCCGCGCACTGATGATTCACGCCGGCGGCGACAACCACGCCGACCACCCCGAACCCCTCGGCGGCGGTGGTGCGCGCATGGGCTGCGGGGTGATCTGACAGCTGATAAATAATATGCCTGTGGTGTGTTGTAGCGGCTGCGGGCTGTCAGCGTATGTTTGGGGTGCAGACTCTGGGAGGGACGAGCACCAGCTCGTCCGCAAACTACTGGCAAGCACTGAAGGTGCCGGCTGACGCCGTTCATCGAGCTGATGCTCGACGTTCCCAAGAGTGGACGTTCCCGATCGTTGGGGGTGTAGCGCCCCTGCGCTACGCCTGAGCTGCGATGCCCGGACCCAGTCGGCGAGCAGGCGCTCGCCAACCCCGGCAGGGGTTCAGTGCACCACCAAACGCTTCATCCAGTCCAGCAACACCGTAGGCAGCAGTTCGGGCCGTGGCAGCAGGGCGTAGTGCTGGGCGCCGAAGATGCGTGGCAGGTAGGCGGGAGCCTGGCGGTCGATGGTCAGGCAGAAGGCGGAGATGCCTTGTAAGGTGGCTTCGGTGACGGCCTGGCGCATGTCTTCCACGCCGTACTGGCCTTCGTAGATATCCTTGTCATTGGGTTTGCCGTCCGACAGCACCAGCAGCAAGCGGTGGCTGGCCTGCTGGCGCAGCAGGTCCTGGCTGGCATGGCGGATGGCGGTGCCGGCTCTTGTATAGTGCTCCGGTTCCAGCGAGCTGATGCGCAGCGCCACCTCGTTGCTGAAATTTTCCTCGAAGCCCTTGATCTGGCGGACGATCACCGCATCCGGCCCTTCCCCGGAAAACGCCTGGATCGACCAGGGCTCACCCATGCCGTCCAGGGCCACGCTGACCAGTAGCAGGGCTTCGCGCTCGACGTCGATGATGCGCCGGTTAGTGGAGATCCAGCTGTCAGTGGAGCCGCTGATATCGATCAGCAGGGTAATGGCCAGATTACGTTCGGCGGTGCGCCGGGTCTGGTACAGGGCGTCGGACAGGCTGCCCCCGGCGCGGAAGTCGGCGTAGCTGTCGATATAGGCGGACAGGTCGATATCATCCCCATCCAGCAGTTTGCGCCGGGTGACGCGCTGGGCGCTGAGCATCTCGAAGCGGCGGCGGATCTGGTTCAGCAGGCTGCGGTGCTGATCCAGGGTGTCATCCACCCACTGCTGGGAACCGGGCAGATTGGGCAGCACATGCAGGGTGGCGCCGGGCTGACGGTAGGCCTGGATGCGGTAGTCCCATTCCGGGTAGCGCAGGCCAGCACCTTCGCGGATGGCGGTCTTCAGCTGCATGGCGGTATTGGTGTCCGGCGGGTCGTCGGAGATCAGTACTTCCTTGGAGCGGCCCGGTGTCGTGACCAGCCGGGCGTGGGACAGCTCGGAGAGCATGTCGCCGTATTCGTCGGCGCTGATGTCCTCGTCCCGATCCACCGGGCGGTTCAGGCCCAGTGGGTCTTCGGCGTGCTGGTGCGGCTCGTCGGCCTGCACCATGAAGATGCCCGGGTCCTTGTTGTCATCCTCTCCCTCTTTGGCCTCCCGTACTTCCGGGCGGCGCAGCAGATGCGAGCTGCGGGTCGGCTCGCTGCTGCTCTGTGGATCGCCGGGCTCGCCCTGGGGGGCAACTTCCTTGCGCCCGGCCGGGCCGGGCAGGCGCAGCTCGCCGGTCCACCAGTCCTTCAGCAGCGGTGCCCGGCCGCCGTTGCGGTCCTCGGGCGACAGGCCGAGCGTGCGCAGCAGCTCGCTGGCCAGTGGCACCGAGTCCGCCGGTGACGGGCTCAGTGGCATGGCCGGGCAGGGCTCGCCAGCAGGGGTTTCCAGCAGTTGGCAGAGCAGTGCCTCCAGCGGGCGGCGCGTTGGCGAAAAGCTCTTCAGCTCTGGCCGTGCCTGGCGCGCATGCCGGCGCAGCCGGGTCAGCGTCTGTCTCATGCCGGGCATCTGTTGCAGCAGCTCCATGTCGGCAGCCCAGGCTTCCAGCAGCAGGTAGGTATCGGCCAGCAGGGCGGGCCAATCCGGATCGACACCGGCGGCGCTGCCCCGTTGGGCGCGCATGCTCTGTTGCAGCGCCATGATCCGGTAGAACTCATTGCCCAGGGTGATATCCTCGATACCCGAGTCCGCCGGTAACCACAGGCGCTGGCCATTGGTGGCGGGTATCGCCTGTTTCAGCCAGGGCGCCTGATCGCGGCGGTAGAAGCGTGACAGCAGGGTTGGGCGTGCCGGTAACTGGGCGATACGCAGCGGCAGGCTGCGCCCGCTCAGGGCGGTGACCAGCAGATCCAGACGCGGGGCAATATCCGCCAGCACGGCGGTGGGTGGTGCCTCGGGCGGGGGACGGTAGCGCAGCCACAGCCGCCGGGCGTGGATGGTGGCATGCCGTGCGGCATCACTGAGCAGGTCTTCCGGTTCGGCCATGGTTACTGGGCTGCCGGTCAGACAAAGGTGGCGTCGACCAGATCGCTCAGCGCCGCGACCATGGTCGGCTCATCGGACAGCGGCGAGACGATGGCTGCCTGACAGGCTTCACGCAGACTGATACCGCAGACAATCAGGCTGCCCGCGGCAATCAGCAGGCGGGTGCTGGGCACTTCGGCCAGTCCCCGGTCACGCAGCTGGCGGATGCGCTCGGCCAGGGCCACCAACCCCTTGGCGGTAGCTTCATCGACGCCGCTTTCATGCTGCACGATGCGCGCTTCCAGCTCCGGCGGCGGGAAGTCCAGATCCATGGCCACGAAGCGCTGGCGGGTACTGGGTTTCAGATCCTTGAGCATGCGCTGGTAGCCGGGGTTGTAGGACACCACCAGTTGAAAGCCGGGGGCGGCCTGCAGGGTTTCACCGGTCTTGTCGATTGGCAGGATGCGCCTGTGGTCGGTCAGGGCGTGCAGGACTACCACGGTGTCCTGACGGGCTTCCACTACCTCGTCCAGGTAGCAGATGGCACCTTCGCGCACGGCCCGGGTCAAGGGGCCATCCTGCCATACCGTGCCGTTGTGCTGGATCAGGAAGCGGCCGATCAGGTCGCTGGCGGCCAGGTCGTCGTGGCAGGGAATGGTGATCAGCGGGCGGCCCAGTTTCCAGGCCATGTGTTCGACAAAGCGGGTCTTGCCGCAGCCGGTCGGCCCCTTGAGCATCACCGCCAGACCCCGGGCGTGGCACTGTTCGAACAGCGCCACCTCGTTGCCGGTCGGATGATACCAGGGTGCCTCGGCGGCCCCGGAGGCGAGGCCGCTCAGTGCTTCATCCATCCCCACCTCAGGCCACGCGGCCGGCGGTTACGTTATCCACCGCCTCCGGCTCACTGACCTCGAAGCGCGGCCGATAGCGGAAGAAGTCGTAGATGAACAGCCCGACGCCGGTGGCGAAGATGCTGCCGCAGACGATCAGCATGACAAAGTGGATCTGGATCTTCAGCTGCGCATCCAGATAGCCCATGCCCATGATCCGCTCCAGATACACCTGGCCGATACCGGCGGTGGCAAAGGAGATGGTCATGCCGAACATGCCGCCGAGCTGCAGCCAGAACGCCCAGTAACCGATGGCGCTGCCCTTTTCCGGGCGGCCCTGGGTCAGCGACGGCATGGCATAGCTGATCATCGCCAGGGTGATCATCGCGTAGGCACCGTAGAAGGCCGCGTGGCCGTGCATGGCGGTGATCAGGGTGCCGTGGGTCCACTTGTTGATGCTTGGCCAGGTGTGCGCCAGCCCCAGCAGGCCCGCTCCGAACAGGGTGAAGATGGTGCTGCCCAGGGTCCAGTGCAGCGCCAGGATATTGGGGTGGGACATGCCCGAGCGGCGCATGGCACCGTAGGCGTACATGGCCATGCCGACAATCGCCAGCGGCTCCAGCGCACTGAAGAAGCCACCGATCGGCAGCCAGTAGTAGGGTACCCCGACCCAGTAATAGTGGTGGGCAGTCCCCAGGATACCGGCCAGAAATACCAGCCCGACAATCACGTACAGCCACTTCTCCAGGACCTCGCGGTCAGCCCCCGACAGGCGGATCAGCAGGTAGGCGAGGAAGGCGCCCATGATCATCATCCACACGCCTTCCACCCACAGGTGGATAGTCCACCAGCGGTAGAAGATCGACACCGTGTAGTTCTCGTAGTACAGCAGTGCCGGAACAAAGAGCACGGCGGTACTGACAATGCCCAGTACCAGGACTCCCTCGGTGGTGGTGAAGCGTCCGGACTTCTTGATGGTCATGCCGATGTTGTAGATGAAGATGGCGAAGCACACCACCATGATCAGCTTGTGCGGCAGGGGTTGCTCCAGCAG
>JAAYHO010000414.1 GCA_012735335.1 Gammaproteobacteria bacterium | reverse complement strand
GATGAAGGTGATGGCGATGATGGCGTGGGTATTGATACCCAGCAGGTTGGTCATCTTCAGGTCTTCGGCGCAGGCGCGGCAGGCACGGCCCATGCGCGAGCGGGTGATGAACAGGGTCAGCAGGGTCATGCTGATCAGGGTCACCACGAAGATGACGATCTGCATATAGGACAGGGTGGCGTGAAAGCCGCTGGCCGGGCCGATGTCGATACCGCCGCGCACCAGGCTGGGCATGGCGACATCCCGCGAGCCCTGGGCCAGGCGCACCAGGTTCTGCAGAAAGATCGACATGCCGATCGCGGAAATCAATGGAATCAGACGGTTACCGCCGCGCAACGGGCGATAGGCGACCCGCTCGATGCTGTAACCATAGGCACTGGTAACCACCATACTGCACACCAGCGCGCCGATGATCAGCAGCGGCAGCGACTCTATGCCCAGCAGGGCCAGCGCCGCCAGCACGATAAAGGCGATATAGCTGCCGATCATGTAGACCTCGCCATGGGCGAAGTTGATCATGCCGATGATGCCATAGACCATGGTGTAGCCGATGGCGATCAGGGCGTAGGTGCTGCCCACGGTCAGGCCGTTGAACAGCTGTTGAATCAGATAGTAGAACGAGTCAGGCATGGTGACATCCTTGACAGCTGGCCCGGCGCATCAGGCACCGGGCCCAGGACGGGTTTACTCGGTCATTGCCGTTTTGCTGCCGTCCGCATGCCACTTGTAGACCACGAAGTTGAAGTCTTTCAGGTCCCCTTTCTCATCAAAGGCCAGTTGCCCGGTAGGGGTGTCGAAGGTGTTGCTGCGCAGCGCTTTGGCCACCTCTGCGGTATCCGTGCTGTCAGCCAGACGGATGCCATCGGCAATCACCTGAACCGCGGCATAGGAGGGGAACACGAAGGGTCCACGCGGGTCCTGTTTGCGCTCCTTGAAGGCCTCAACCAACGGCGCGTTGGCCGGGTCTTCATCGAAGGCCTTGGGCAGGGTTACCAGCATGCCCTCGGACGCCTCACCGGCAATCGCGCTGATATCGCTGTTACCCACGCCTTCCGGGCCCATGAAGGTGATATCCAGACCCTGTTCCCGGGCCTGACGCAGGATCAGTCCCAGCTCCGGGTGGTAACCGCCGAAGTAGGCAAAGTCGACGCCGGACTGGCGCAGACGGGCAATCAGCGAGGAGAAGTTCTTGTCGCCAGCGGTCACGCCATCGAAGATCGGTACTTCGATACCGGCGTCGAGCAGCGCACCGCGTACCGCCGTGGCGATACCTTCACCGTACTGCTGCTTGTCATGGATCACCGCCACCTTGCTCGGCTTGACCTGCTCGACGATGTACTTGCCCGCAGTTGGCCCCTGCATGCTGTCCAGGCCGATGGTGCGGAAGATCAGTTCATATCCCCGGCTGGTGATATCCGGGCTGGTGGCGGCGGGGGTGACCATGAGAATGCCCTCATCCTCATAGATATCGGTGGCCGGCTGGGTGGAGCTGGAGCACAGGTGACCGACCACGAAGCTGATGCCCTCGTTGACGATACGGTTGGCCACGGCTACCGCCTGTTTGGGGTCACAGGCATCGTCGAAGATAACGCCTTCGAGCATCTGGCCGTTGACACCACCGGCCTTGTTGATCATGTCGATGGCCATATTGGCGCCGGTGAACTGCATGTCACCGTACTGCGCCACCGGACCGGTCACCGGGCCAGCCAGCGCGATCCTGATATTATCCGCCGCCAGCGTCACGGTGCTGGCAGTAGCCAGGGTGGTAATGGCGATAAACCGGGCAAGAGTCTTCCGATGTGTCTGTTTCATACCGTTTGCCTGTGATGTTATTGGAGTTGTAACAGGAACTGTAGCGGAGCCGGTGGCATAGAGCTAGTGGCCTGTCCCACTTGCAAGCCCGGCCCCGCCGGTTACCATGCCCGCATTCACTTACAGGAGAGCCTCCGCATGACCGAATCCAGCGATACCTACGCCGCCATCATCGGCGCCACTGCCCAGATCAGCTGGCCAGACCTGGAGCCCCACTTCGCCAGGGGCGAGCTGCTGGTGGTCGAGAGTGCGCTGGATCTGGTCAGGGTTGCCCAGGCGCTGATCGACGACGACAGCGCCACGGTCAAGGGCTGGATGCAGGCGAACCAACTGGGCGCGGCCAGTGATGCCCAGGCTGCCGACTGGCATGAGCGCAACCCGGATAACCTCTGGGCGGTGGTCATCCGTCCCTGGGTGCTGGTGCAGGAGCGCGCATAAAATAAGTGCATAAAATAAGTATGGTTGTTGCAGGCTGATCAACCCGGTACATAGCGCTGGCGGGGCGCGTGTCCGCGCGGCATGCTCGCAGAGTTTTCTTTCCCTATCCTCAGACAGGAGACTCAGGCATGCAGGAATTCAATAACAAGGTAGCGGTCATCACCGGTGGCGGCAGCGGGCTGGGTCGTGAACTGGCACTGTGCTGCGCGGCGCGGGGCATGAAGCTGGTGCTCGGTGATGTCGACGAAGCCGGCATGCAGGAAACCCTGCGCCTGGTCGAACAGGCATACCCCGGCACCGAAGCCGCCAGCATGCGCTTGGACGTATCAAAACTGGAGCAGGTCGAGGAACTGGCCGCCCTGTGCAAGAGCCGCTTCGGCGGTGCGCACCTGATCTTCAACAACGCCGGCGTCAGCGTCAACGGCCCTGTCTGGCAGAACACCGTGGACGACTGGGACTGGGTGCTGGGCGTCAACCTGTACGGCGTGATCTGGGGCGTCAAGGTATTCACTCCCATGCTGATCGAGCAGAACGAAGGCCACATCATCAACACCGCCTCCGCTGCCGGTTGGCTCAACGGCCCGAGCAGTGGCGTCTACAACGTCAGCAAGACCTCGGTGGTCGCCCTCTCCGAAACCCTGGCGCTGGATCTGCGCGATGCCCAGGCCAATGTCGGTGTCACGGTACTCTGTCCGGCGTTCTTCCCCACTGGCATTCACCTGTCCGATCGTAATCGTCCGGCGGACAAGGGCGAGACGGTGGAGAAGAGTGAAATCTCCCAGAAGCGCGCTGCGGCACTGAAATACGCGGTGGAAAATGGCCGTATCCCGGCCAGCGACATTGCCGAAATGACCCTCAAAGCGGTGGAAACCGATCAGTTCTACGTCATCCCGCATCGCAAGATCAAACACCTGATCAAGCTGCGTGCCGAGGCTGCAGACCGGGAGCAGGGCGTATTCGACTCGTTGAACCCCGAGGGCTGAGCGGTATTTTTACCGGTACATCCGCCGATACGAATACCCCCTCGTCAGGCAGGCATTTATCCGCGAAATGGCGTAGGCTGAGGATGAGTCCTGACTGACGAGGAAGACGTTATGCAAATACAGGTCTACAGCGATAATCGTATTGAAAACAGCAGCAAACTGGTGGAATGGGCCAAGGGGGCAGTTGCAAGCAAGCTGCAACGCTTCGACGAGGAGCTGACCCGGGTAACCCTGCACATCAATGATGAAAACGGCGAAAAGGCCGGAGCCCAGGATAAGCGCTGCCAGATCGAGGTGCGGGCCAGAGGACTGCAACCCATCTCGGTCACCCACAAATCCGATTCTGTACGCCTGTCCGTGGAAGGTGCGCTGGACAAGGTCCACGCCGCCCTGACCAGCCAACTGGGCAAACTGCGCAACAAGCGCCCGAACAGTCCCGCCGCAGCTGACAACAGCGCGACCCGCGAAGCACTGATGGAAGAAGACTACGGCAGCGGCCGCGACGACGAGCAGGCCGACCAGTAAGTTACCCCGCCAACGGCCGCTGACAGAGCTTTCTGCTCAATACCAGCGGCCGCACTTGGTCAACCGCCCATCACTCTGGCATGCTCCCTCCCAGCAAAATATTCCAGGAGCACAAGCATGGCCAATATCGTCATCACAGGCGCCAACCGTGGTATCGGGTTTGCGCTGGTAAAAGCCTATCTCATTGGTGGCAACCGGATTTACGCCTTCTGCCGCAACCCGCAGCAAGCTGATGAGCTCAATCAACTGGCCGCCAGTGCCGGTGGTCAGCTGACGTTGCATGCGCTGGATATGGCTGACGGTGCATCCGTGGACGCCATGGCCGAGGTACTGGGTGATGCACCGGTGGATGTGCTGCTCAACGTCGCCGGTGTGGTCGGCGGACGTGCTGACAGCCTGCTCGACAAGCCCTTTACCGAAGAAGACTTCAATGACTGGCGCACCGCCTTCGAAGTCATGACCATAGGCCCCTTCCGCCTGACCCAGGCGCTGCTGCCCAACCTGGTCACCGCCCAGGGCAAGGTCATGACCGTCAGCACCCAGATCGCCGCCTCCACCTGGCCCTACGGCGGCATGTACGCCTACGGTGCCACCAAGGCTGGCAGCAACCGCCTGATGCGCAGCCTGGCCATCGATCTGAAGCAGAAGGGCGTTGCCGTGGCCAATATCCACCCCGGCTACGTCCAGACCGACATGGGTGGCCCCAGCGCCGAGATCACTCCCCAGGAAAGCGCCGCAGGCATCAAGGCCGTCACCGACGCCCTGACCCTGGAAGCCACCGGCGGCTTCTTCAAATGGAATGGTGAAGAACACGTTTGGTGAATGTCAGCCCAGACCAGTCCAATCGGGTGCATCACTGGAGTGCCGGGATCCATCCCGGCAACTGGGGTTTGCCGTGGGAAGCCTGTCTCGCAGGATAGCTGACTGCCCTCGCTACTAAGTAGTGGCCTTTTAATGTTGTGTCGATATAATCCTGTGAACCAGTTGGCTTTTCCACGGTAGCTGTTCAAGGAAAAACGGATTTGCGAAGGTACGCAGGCGTGCGCAGGCTATTTGTCTATCTACTGTTGACGCTGACGCTCGCCGCTTTCATGTGGCTGTTTCTCGCCTTCTCACCACTGGGCATCAGCGCTCGCCTCGATAAGTACACCCAGGATCTCTTCAACGCT
>JAAYHO010000413.1 GCA_012735335.1 Gammaproteobacteria bacterium | reverse complement strand
GGGTATGGGCGGTACTCTGAATACCCTGATGTCCGAGGATGGCGCTCTGGCTGATCTGGTAGGTGATCTGGTGGGGTCGGAGAGCCTGGTTGGCGGCTTGCTGGCGGAAAAAGGCCTGGTTGGTGGCCTGCTGCAGGAAGACAGCGCAATAGGCACTCTGCTGGCGGAAAATGGCGTTCTGGGCGGCATCCTCAATGAGGGTGGTCTGCTCGGTGATATTACGGCACCGGATACCGTGCTGGGTGACCTGCTGGATACGCTGATCGGTGATACCGGTGTTCTGAGTGATCTGCTGGGCGGCCTGCTGGGTGGTGATGTTGACCTGATCGGTACGCTGCTGGGTGAGGGTACTTTCCTCCAGGACCTGCTCAGTGAGGGCGGCCTGCTGGCCCTGCTGACCGGCTCGGAGGGTGTGCTCGGCGAAGTGCTGGAGCTGCTGTTGGGTGACGAAGGCCTGCTGGGTGGGCTGATCGGTGATGACGGTCCGCTGGGCGGCACTCTTGAGCCGCTACTGGGTGACGACGGGCTGGTGACCAACCTGCTCAATGACCTGCTCAGCAATGATGCGCTGGCCGGTCTGACCAGCAGCGAGGGCTTGCTGGGTGCCAACGGCCCGTTGAACGTATTGCTGGGTGAAGATGGAGCAGTGACTCACCTGCTGCACGGCCTGCTCGACAGCGGGCTGGTAGACAACCCCGCAGTAGATCTGCTGCTGGGCCAGGACGGTGTGGTGTCACAGGTGCTCAACACCGTGCTGGGTCGGGAAGGTCTGCTGAGCAGCGACGCGCTGGCTGGCCTGCTGGGCGACAACGGAGTGGTCAGCAACCTGCTGGAAAGCCTGCTTGGTAACAGCCTGCTGGGCAGTGGTCTGGGTGAAGATGATCTGTTGTCCGGCCTGCTCGGTGAGAATGGCCTGGTCGGCGGGCTGCTGAACAGCCTGCTGGGTGGTGCGCAACTGGACAGCCTGCTGGGTGACGAAGGTCTGCTGGGTCAGTTGCTCGGCAGCGACGGCCTGGTCAGTGGTCTGCTGAAAGGCCTGTTGGGCGAAGAAGGCGGTTTGCTGGATGGCCTGCTGGGTGGTGATGATGCCCTGCTTGGCAGCCTGCTGGGTGAAGAAGGCCTGCTGGGTGGTCTGCTGAGCAACCTGCTGGGTGACAACAAGCTGTTGGGTGAACTGCTGGGCTCTGAGGATGGTCTGCTGTCCGGTCTGCTGGGTGAGAATGGTTTGGTCACCGGTGTACTGGATGCGGTGCTTGGCGAAAATGGATTGTTGGGTGGCCTACTGGGTGAAAACCAACTGGGCAGTGAGCTGCTGGACAGCCTGCTGGGTAAAGAAGGCCTGGTTGGTGGTCTGCTGGAAGGGCTGCTGGGTGGCGAGAACAATGAACTGAGTGCGCTGCTGGGCAGCATAGTGCCCGAGGAACTGCTGGATACGCTGCTCGGTGAGCAGGGTCTGGTGACCGGCGTACTGGAGACCCTGGTCGGTGAAAACGGCCTGCTGGGTGGTCTGCTCGGTGAAGACGGTCTGCTGAAAAGTGAGCTGCTGGACGACCTGCTCGGCAGCCTGCTGGGTGAGGACGGTCTGGTGACCGGTCTGCTCAACGGCCTGTTGGGTGGTGAAGACGGTGGTGGTCTGCTCAGCGGCCTGACTGGCAATGATCTGTTGGGCAGTCTGCTGGGCGAAGACGGTCTGCTGGGTGGCCTGCTGGGCGAGGGCGGTCTGCTGGGCGGTCTGCTGGGTGATAACCAGGGGCTGCTGGATGGCCTGCTGGGCGAAGATGGCCTGGTGGGTGGCCTGCTCAATGGTCTGCTGGGTGGTGAAGGCGGTCTGCTGGGCGGCCTGCTGGGTGATAACCAGGGGCTGCTGGATGGCTTGCTCAATGGCCTGCTCGGACAGGATGGCCTGCTCGGTGGCCTGCTGAGTGGTACCGATGAGGGGCTGCTGGGTGGCCTGCTGGGCAGCGAGGGTCTGCTGGGTGGCCTGCTTGGTGGTGGTCTGCTGGGCGATGACCTGTTGGGCAATGGTGTGCTGGACAGCCTGCTCGGCGACGATGGCCTGGTCAGCAACCTGCTTAACGGTCTGCTCGGCGGTGACAACGGCTTGCTCGGTGGCGACCTGCTGGGTGGTCTGCTCGGCGGTGCCGACGGCAACGGTCTGCTGGACGTGCTGCTGGGTGAAGACGGCATTGTCACCGGGTTGCTCAATGGCTTGCTGGGCGGAGACCTGCTCGGTGATGACCTGCTGGGCAGTCTGCTTGGCGGAGCTGACGGTAATGGTCTGCTGAGTGGTCTGCTGGGTGAAAACGGCCTGGTGGGTGGTTTGCTCAATGGCCTGTTGGGTAGTGATGAGGGCGGCCTGCCGCTGCTCAGTGGTTTGCTGGGCGAGGATGGTCTGGTCGGCGGCCTGCTTAATGGTCTGCTGGGTGGTCTGGTTGGTGGTGAGGACGGCCTGCTCGGCGGTGACCTGCTTGGTGGTCTGCTCGGTGATGACGGCAGTGGTCTGCTGAATGCTCTGCTGGGCGAAGATGGCCTGATTGGCGGTCTGCTTAACAGCCTGCTGGGCGACGGCGAAGGCGGTCTGCTGGGGGGGTTGACCGAGGACGGTCTGCTCGGTGCCTTGCTTGGTGAAGAGGGTCTGGTAGGTGGCTTGCTGAGCAGCCTGCTGGGTGAGGACGGTCTGCTGGGCGGCTTGCTGGGTGGCAGCGAAGGCGGCCTGTTGGGCGGTCTGACTGAAAACAATCTGCTGGATGCTCTGCTGGGTGCAGATGGTGTGGTGGGTGGTCTGCTCAACAGTCTGCTGGGTGATGGTGGTCTGCTGGGTGGCCTGACTGGCGGGGACGCCGGATTGCTCAACGGCCTGCTGGGTGACAACGGGCTGGTCGGTGGTTTGCTCGGCGATGACGGTCTGCTCGGCGGTCTGCTGGGCAACGTACTGAACGGTCTGACTGCCCAGGAAGGTAATGATCTGCTGAGTGGTCTGCTTGGCGAAAACGGCCTGCTGGGCGCACTGTTGACCGATGATGGTCTGCTCGGTGCAGTCGGTGACCTGCTCAATGGTCTGCTTGGAGGTGAAGGAGGCCTGCTGGGTGGTTTGCTGGGTGAGGACGGCCTGATCGACGGCACACTGGGCACGGTAACAGATGTCGTTGGCGGCTTGCTGGGTGCTATCGGCGGTCTGCTGGGTGGTCTGTTGGGCGGTAACAATGCCGCCGCCAATGGTGCCCAGGCTGCTGCGTTCAGCCTGTACAGCGTCGGTGCAGAGGACATGCTGCTGAGCACGCTACTGGAGGAGACAGAGCTGCCGTCGACTGAGTTCGGTGCCTCGGAAGCAAGCGTTGCTGCTGCTGAGCAGGTGCCGGGTGAAGTCAGTCTGCTGAGCAGTATTCTCAATGGACCTGCTGCCAGCGCCGAAGATACCTGGATGATCAGCTCCATCAACGAACCGGCTGCTGCTGAAGCCTCAACTCAGGAGGATATGGCGGACGACAGTCTGCTCAATGACCTGTTGGGCGGTGTGGCGGAGTCGGATACGCTGGTGGATGAACTGCTCGAAGACATCCTCGCGGAACAGGCTGCGGAGGAAGGCGTCGAAGCAGCGGAGGCGGTTGCGGATAACCAGTTGCTGGAAGAGGTCGGCCCGGAGGCAGTGGCAGACACGACGCTGGCAGTACTGGATGGCGCTGGCCAGCTGGCTTATGTGCTGGAGCCGAGCAGCCTCGACGAGCTGTTGTCCCAGCAGAACATGTCGGTAATGTAAGCGTTAGCAGCCGATATGTGACCGTGGGAAATGCAATGGCGCCGGGTGTAAACCCGGCGCCATTCGTCGTTACCGGTGACCTTGCCGGGAACACAGCTGGGGCGATAAGGATGTGGCAGTCAGGATTGTCATTTACGGTCGGACTTCTGGTATCGGCGGGCAGCGCGATTGCCGTTGCTGACACCTTCATTCAGGCAGGGCAGGATCGGCAGCCCCTGTCGCTGGCAGAGTTTGCCAGACTCGCCGATGACGAGGCAGTTATCGTCACCACACCGGCTGCGCCTGAACCGGAGCCGGTTGACCACCCTGTTGTACCGCCAATGGATGAGCGGCGGGTATTGTCTGTTTCGCTGGTGGGGCTGGTCGAACAGGCGTCAGCCGAGGGCGCGGCAGAGGTGCCGAGGATTTCACTGGTCGATCTGGTGGGCCAGGCAAGTCAGCCGCAGGCAGCAGAGTCAGAGCCAGCGGCGATAGCTGCGGAGCCTGTTGCTGCAACTCCTATCGCTGTCACGCCCGTACCAGCAGGCACAGAGCCTGGCGGCACCTCCGTGGGTGTTCTGCGGATATTGCCGCCTGCACCTGCAGCAACCCCTGATATTACTCCGCTTGCGGAGCCGCAGCAGATCGTTACCGATACGGCGCGGACGTTGGAGTCTGCCCCGGTCAGTGTGCCGTCGGTGTCGCTGAGCCTGCCGCCGGACCTGTTCGATGCGGCAGCACCGGTGCAGGACAATCTGTCCTTCACCCCCTTTACGCTGACTGAGATCAACTCAGACAGGCTGCAGCTGTTCGAGGCTGTGCACCGTGCCTTGAATGAGCATCCGGCTATCGTCGAGTCGCTTGGTCGTCTTGATGTTCAGCAGGAGCAGGTCAACGTGGCGCGGGCGGGCTACTGGCCGCAGCTGCGCGGAGGGGTCAATACCGGCTACCGTCACACCACCGGGCGCTCGGAAGAGGCCTTTACCCTCTCCGCGTCGCAGATGCTGTATGACTTCGGCAAGGTATCCAGCGCGGTGGATGCGGCAGGGCATGGGGTGGACCGGGAAGAAGCGGGTGTGTTGCTGGCGGCGGAAGACCTGATCCGTGAAACCAGCCAGGCATTCATCGAGGCGCGTCGCTACGAGGTCTTGCTGGAACTGGCCACGGAGCAGATCGCCGCCATTACCGAGCTGGAAGAACTGGCCACCAAGCGGTCGGCACTGGGTGCCAGCTCGGTATCCGACCAGATGCAGGCCCGCTCGCGCCGCGAAGCTGCACGGGCAGTGCAACTGCAGATGCAGGCGCAGCGCGACCAGTGGCACAGCGCACTGGAAAAACTGATCGGCAGCACTCAGCGGTTGACCCTGGACGAAGTCTATCCGGAGCGACTGGAAGGCGTTTGCTCCCGTCTGCCGGAGAGTTTCGAGGAGGCTCCCCAGATCATCATCGCCGAAGCCGAGCGCGCCGAGGCCGAGGCCGGCATCCGTCAGGCACGGGCTGAACAGCGCCCGACCCTGTCCCTGAATGCGGATTTCGAGCATTACCTGAACCGCAATACCGCAGGCTCGCAACAGCTGGATGATCAGGAACTGGTAGTCAGCCTCAACCTGAGCAGCAACCTGTTCCAGGGCGGTGCCCTGCGTGCCCGCAGCCGCGCCGCAGATCACGCACTCTACAGCGCCACTGCCGCGCGGGACCGGGCCTTGCTGGAGTTGTCGCGTGCCTACCGCGAAGCCCGCGACCGCTCGCGTAGTCTGACCTCCAGCCTGGCGTTGCAGGACCAGCGCCACGACAGCATCGTCAAGACCCAGGAATTGTACCGGCACCAGTACCTGTCGTTGGGGACCCGCACCTTGCTGGATATCCTCAATACCGAGCAGGAAATCTTTCAGACCCAGGTGGACAAGCAGAACACCCTGTTCGATCTGCGCAGCTTGCAGATTGATTGCCTGTACAGCGTTGGCGGGCTGCGCGAGAGCTTCCGCGCCAGCGATGCGCTGAATATCCGAGTATCGACCAGCAGAGCAGAGGAACGGTCATGACCGACACATCATCAGTTTCCGGTCAGCGTGCCGCTTTCGATCCCTGGATCGATGCCGTGCTGGCGGTGGCGCGTTACTATCGGTTGGATTGTTCCGAAGAAAATATCCGCCTGGAAGCGGCCTGGTCCGAGGGGCAGGCTCTGGCCGAAGTACTCGGCAGGCTAGCCCGGCAGATCGGTCTCAGTTGTCGGGTCAGCGCCTTCGATGAGAGCCAGTTGACGCCCTGGCGTCTACCGCTGGCGGTCGAGCTGGATGACGGTCAGGTGGCGGTGGTGGAAGCCATCGGTAGTGACGGCCGGCTCAGTGTCCTGTTCAGTGGCGACGCCGGTCTGCGCAGCGCGCTGTCCCGCGAGCAATTGCTGGCCCGTGCGCGAACCATGGTGGTGTTACGCCCGGCCCGGGCAGTGCCCGATGCGCGGGTTGACGATTATATCAAGCCCTGGCAGCCGCACTGGTTCCGCGCCATTGCGCTGGGTGATCTGCGACCCTATGGACATGTGATGCTGGCCTCGCTGATGGCCAACGTGCTGGCTCTGGCGGGAATCCTGTTTTCCCGCCAGGTTTACGACCGGGTGATTCCCGCCGAGTCGATGGCCACGCTCTATGTGCTGTTCGGTGGTGTGCTGATTGCCATGCTGTTCGACTTCGTGCTGCGTTGTGCTCGGGTGCGGATCACCGACCTGGTGGGCAAACGCGCCGACCTGATTGCCTCCGACCGGGTGTTCGGGCACGCGCTGCGGATCAAGAACAGCCAGCGCCCCCGCTCCACCGGCACCTTCATTTCGCAGATCCGTGAGCTGGAGCATGTGCGCGAGCTGATGACCTCGACCACGGTCACGGCGCTGGCGGACTTGCCATTCTTCTTCCTGTTCTGCGGCATCCTCTGGTACATCGCCGGGGCACTGGTATGGGTACCGGTGGTAGCGCTGCTGCTGATGATACTGCCTGGCCTGCTGATCCAGCGGCCGCTGCGGCGCATGGGCAGCGAGGCCATGCGCGAAAGCTCGCTGCGCAGTGCCATGCTGGTGGAGTCGGTTCAGGGGGTGGAAGACATCAAGAGCCTGCAGGCCGAACAGCGTTTCCAGCGGCAGTGGAACCACTACAACGCGGTCACCGCCGAGGTGAATCTGCGGCTGCGCTTGCTGGTCAACACCCTCGGCGTCTGGACCTACAGCCTGCAGAACGGCGTGTTTGCGCTGGTGGTGCTGTTTGGTGCGCCGCTGGTGATGAGCGGTGATCTCTCGGTTGGTTCGCTGGTCGCAGCATCGATTCTATCGTCACGGATGATGGCGCCGATGTCCCAGGTCACCCAGGTGCTGAGCAAGTGGCAGCAGGCGAAGCTGGCGTTGGCCAGCCTCGACAGTATCATGGCGTTGACGGTGGACGATCCGGGCGCCGAGCGCCGCATCCATCGGCCAGCCATTGCCGGTAACTATGCCCTGCGCCAGGCGGTTTTCCAGTATGGTGCGGGCGCGCCGCCGGCACTGCGTGTCGAGCAACTGGATATCGCTGCGGGTGAACGAATCGCCATCCTGGGCCGCAATGGCGCTGGCAAATCGACCCTGCTGCAGGCATTGGCCGGCATGGCCGAGCCAGCGGCCGGTGAGGTCATGCTGGATGGCGTGCGGTTGTCACATATCGATCCCGCCGATGTGCGGCGCGACGTCAGCCTGATGGGGCAGAACGCACGCCTGTTCCATGGCTCCCTGCGTGACAACCTGTTACTCGGCGCGCCGGATGCCAGCGACGAGGAGCTGCTGTCCGCGCTGGAGATCAGCGGTGCGGGGGATGTGGTACAGAAGCTGCCGGACGGGCTGGATCACCTGATCCAGGAGGGCGGGCTGGGGCTGTCCGGTGGCCAGCGTCAGACATTGTTGCTGGCCCGGCTACTGGTGCGTCAGCCACGGGTGCTGCTGCTGGATGAGCCCACGGCGTCGTTCGATGAGGTGGCCGAGAAGCGCTTCATTCAGCGCCTCGGCCCCTGGCTGCAAGGGCGCACCCTGATCGTCGCGACCCACCGCCAGAGCATTCTCAGTCTGGTGGATCGGATTATCGTGGTGGATAACGGCCGGATACTGCGTGATGGCACCAAACAGCAGATTCTCGGCAGGCTGACGCAGGGCACTGCAGCGCGCGCCGAGACCACCGCGCGGAGCGACTCATGAAAGATTCCCAGAGCTATTACAACGACGAGGTTGATGCCAGCAGCCTCGGCCGCGCTACACGGATAACCTGGCTGTCGTCCCTGGCGATCGCTGCCCTGCTGCTTTGGGCTTACTTCGCCGAGGTGGTGGAAGTGTCCACCGGCGACGGGCGGGTCATTCCGATCTCCCGCGAGCAGGTTATCCAGTCACTGGAAGGTGGCATCCTGCTGGATCTGCTAGTGCGCGAGGGGGACATCGTCGAAGCCGATCAGATACTGGCGCAGATGGACCTGACCAAGACCGAGTCGAACGTGGAGGAAAGCGCCTCGCGCTACCGCGCCACCCTCGGCTCGGTGGCCCGGCTGGAGGCGGAGGTCAACGACACGCCGCTGAAATTCCCCGCCGAACTGGACGACTATCCCGAGCTGATCGCCAGTGAGACACGGCTGTATCACACCCGTAGAGAGGGCCTCAGCCAGACGCTGGCGGGGGTGAGGAAATCCCTCGCGCTGGTGCGTGAGGAGCTGGGTATCACCGAGTCGCTGATGAATATCGGCGCGGCCAGCAACGTCGAAGTGCTGCGCCTGCGACGGCAGATTGCGGATCTGGAACTCAAGGCCGGTGATATCCGCTCCGAGTACATGATTCTGGCGCGCGAGGAGCTGGCCAAGGCACGCGCC
This sequence comes from Gammaproteobacteria bacterium, assembly GCA_012735335.1. Lineage (GTDB taxonomy): Bacteria > Pseudomonadota > Gammaproteobacteria > Pseudomonadales > Pseudomonadaceae > Halopseudomonas. Next base: position 8,239 of record JAAYHO010000413.1, on the reverse strand, counting down.
GAGGCGCAGTCGCTGGAGTCCGTGGTACGGGGGCGCTTCGATTCGCTGACCCGCCTGACCATCCGCTCGCCGGTACGCGGTATCGTCAAGGACATCGAAATTACCACCCGCGGTGGTGTGATTCCACCCAACGGGCGACTGATGGAAATCGTCCCACTGGGCGATCAGTTGCTGGTCGAGGCACGCATCTCCCCCCGGGATATCGCCTTCATTCATCCAGGCCAGGCGGCCAAGGTGAAGATCACCGCCTATGACTACACGGTGTACGGCGGTCTCGACGGTCAGGTCGCGCTGATTTCTCCGGACACCATCCGCGACGAAGCCAAACCGGACAGCGTGTATTACCGGGTGTTCATCCGTACCGATGGCGATGCGCTGGTCAATCAGCTCGGTACCCGCTTTCCCATCGTACCCGGCATGATCGCCAGCGTGGATATCCGCACCGGCCAGAAAACCATCTTCGACTACCTGATGAAGCCCATCAACTACGCCGGTGAAGCACTGCGGGAAAGGTAAGGTCATGAGCGAAGCAATAGGGCAACTGCTGGATAAAATGCGTCCGGTGCTGGAACAACGCATTGCAGCATTAGCGTCGCCCTGGCCGAGATTCACACTGTTTCTATCATTCAGTGACGGTCACCGCCGCGCCTCGGTGGTGCATGCCAGCGGGGCGGATCTGGATGCGGTGTGGCAGGAACTCTACACTGCCTGCCAGCGCCGCGCGGCGCGGCGCACTCTGCAGGTACGCTGGCTGCGGGCGGACTGGGTCACCCAGGCCCAGTCGCTCAACTGGCAAGGCTTGAAGACCAGTCTCAAGGTCTTCAAGCGCAATTACTTCCGCTACGGCCTGGCGCTGGATGCCAATTTCCAGCGGGCCTTTCTCGAAGGCGAACTCAACGGCAATGCCATGCTCTACGGCGGCAGCCAGGTGAGCCACGCGCAGCTCAACGAAAAGAACTTCAGACTCTATGCCAGCCGTCGCTATCCCAGGCTGGTGCCGGACTTTGCCGATGACGCACCGGTGTATCTGCTGAGTACCGAAGGCCTGTTCTGCGACCTCGACACGCCACCTCTGGCGCTGCATGCTACCGGTTACGATGCCGGTCGGCGGGTGCTCGACTGTGACGCCGACACGGTACGCGGCATGATCGAACGGAGCAGCAACTATCTGGCCTCCCAGGTCAGGGAGAGCGGCCGTTTTCACTATGGCTGGCACCCCTGTTTCGACCGCCCGATCAACGCCTATAACACCCTGCGCCATGCCAGCACCCTGTACTCCATGCTCGAAGCCTGGGAAGTTACCCGCGAACCGAGCCTGGCGCAGGCCATCGAACGGGGGCTCGACTATCTGTGTACGGAGCTGATCAAGCGCGTAGCCCTGCCCAGCGGTGAACGGGCGGCCTTCCTGCTGGATGTGGGCGATGAGATCAAGCTGGGCGGCAATGCGGTATGCCTGCTGGCCCTGGTCAAATACAGCGAGCTGTTTGAGAGTGAACAATACCTCACGCTGCTGGAAGAACTGGCGCTTGGTATCCGCCATATGCAGGACCCGGGTACCGGGGAATTCGTGCATGTGCTGAATTACCCCGCACTCGACGTCAAGGCCGCGTTCCGCATCATCTATTACGACGGCGAAGCGGCCTTCGGCCTGATGCGCCTGTACCGCCTGACCGGCGATGCGCGCTGGCTGGCCATGGTCGAAAAAGCCTTCGACAGCTTTATCGCCCGCGAGCACTGGAAGGCCCACGATCATTGGCTGGGCTACTGCGTCAACGAACTTACCCTGTACCGCCCCGAGGAACGCTACTTCCGCTTTGGCATTCGTAACGTGGCCGATCATCTGGACTTTGTACTCAAACGCATCACCACCTTCCCGACCCTGCTGGAACTGATGATGGCGGCGCGGCGCATGCTGGAGCGCATCGCGCAGAGCCCGGAGCATCGCCACCTGCTGGGCGAGATAGATCTCGACGAGTTCGACCGGGCGCTGCATCACCGCGCGGCCTACCTCATGAACGGGCATTTCTGGCCGGAATACGCGATGTACTTCCGCAATCCGGCGCGGATTCTCGGCAGCTTCTTTATTCGTCACCAGGCATTTCGGGTGCGGATTGATGATGTCGAGCACTACCTTTCCGGGTATGTGGCGTACTGGAAACTGCTCACGGAGCTTGATCCAGTCCCCTTGTTGACCGCTGAGCCTGGCCTCGACGCGCCGCGAAAACCATCCGGGCCGGTGGTGGTCTGGGGCGGCGATATCAATCTGGGGCGACGTCAGCATTATCGTACGGCGGAGCTGGGCTCAGGCAATGTGCTGCGTATACCCGCGCTGACGGAGGCCGACCTCAGTATTATCAACCTGGAATGCGTGGTGGCCCGCCAGGGAGAGCAGGGCGTCAACAAGGGCGAGGGCGGCCCCTATTACTACCGCGCCCGCCCGGAACAGCTGCAGGTGTTGATCGATGCGAATATTGACGTCGTAACGACGGCGAACAATCACAGCGGCGATTACGGCCGCGACGCGCTGCAGGAACAGGCTGCCTGGCTGGACGCTGTCGGTCTCGGCCATACCGGTAGCGGCGCCCAGCGCGAAGCCGCGTTCACCCCCGTGCTGCGGCGTGCGGGTGACCTGAACGTGGCGGTGTTTTCCATTGATGCCACCCAGCACCGTTATGCCGCAGACGATGCCAACCCCGGCACCGCCTATCTGGACCTGAATGATGCGGCAGCCTGGGCAGCGGAAATGGCCCCGCGTATTGCCGCGATCCGCCAGCGTGCGCACATCGTGCTGGTTGCGGTCCACTGGGGCGATAACCTGGCCAAAGCGCCCAGCGCCGCGCAAACGGCGGTTGGCCACAGCCTGATCGATGCCGGTGCGGATGCCGTACTGGGCGCTTCGGCTCACGTACTGCAAGGTATCGAAATCTATCGCGAGCGCCCGATCATTCACGATGCCGGCGATCTGCTGTTCGACTCGGTACGGCGCGATCTGGGCCGCAGCGGCGTGTTCCGTCTGGAGCTCAGCCATCAGGGAGTGGAGCGGGTGATCTTTGTGCCCATTGGTGTCGGCTTCGGGTTCTCCGAGCAGCTGTCAGGTAGGGCCGCCAGGGCGGCAGTACAGGCCTATGCCAGATCCTGCGCCGCCACCGGTAGCCGACTGACGCTGACCAAGGATCACTGCGGCCAGATCACTCTGACTCCGCCTCAGCGCCGCCACGAGTGGAAGGTGCCCGCGCCTTGCACGGTTCACCAGCCTGGCGCTCTGGTTGCGGTGAATGACCCCGAGCCTGGTTGGACAACCGACGCGGTACCGGTCGATGCCCGTATTGAACCCCGCCAGCTGGGGCCGCTGACCCTGTTGGGCTGCCGGATTACCCCTACCACCATGGACCGGCGCAGAATGCTGTGGGTAGAAAGCTTCTGGCGCTGCGATGAACCGGTTGAGGAAGATATACGCCTGGATTTCTGCGCCGTACCCATGAGTGCGACGCGCATGAAACCCTGGGGCATCAGCATGGACCACGACCCCTGCGACTGGATGATGCCCACCTCACGCTGGCAGCCGGGCGTCATCTACCGCGACTACTACGGCCTGCGCCCGCCGTACCTCAAGGACTGGGAGAACGTCGACCTGCAACTGGTCGCCAATATTGTTTCCAGGCAGCAGGCTAGTGAGCCGGTGCCGCTGCCTCTGGTGCTCAAGCTGGCGGTGCCGGGTAAGGATCAAACCACTGCGCCATTGCCCCGCACCAGCCCCGGTAACAAGCCCAGATATTCATTCTCTTCGTCGGAGCTGGCAAGGCTGATCAATGGAGCCTGGGCCTACCCTCCAGCAGAAGAGGTATATATTGATTACTTTGTTACGGGGGCTGGGCTGGTAGAGCAACCGGGCACCTGCATGGTATGCATGTTCTACGACACCTGGCTGAAAGGCACCGGGAATACCGGGCACTATAAAAATATATTCACGGATAGCCATGTTTCTTTTCTGAACCGATACAAGAAACTTGATCTGGAAGGCAAGGTGAATTGCCTGATCGTCCAACGCCCGATCCCCGAGCTGTCGCATATCCCGCAGCTGGTGGTCGAGGACAGCTATCAGATACTGAAGACCCTGGCGACCGCCGCCCGCAACAAGATGGGCGACAACGGTACTGTCTTTGCCGTAACAGGTGCCGTGGGCAAGTCCACGACCTGCGAGCTGTTGGCGCGAGCTGTTCGGCCTTTCAGTAATTGCGTTGCCATAAATAACGGACATAACTCGAGAACCGGCGTTCTGATTCAGGCAGCAAGTCTCGGGCTGTTTTCCCCCGCTTTCAACGAACAGGATAGCCTGCCAAACACCTGCGTTCTGGAGGTTGCCGGCTCTGCATTGTGGATGAAGAACGGCTGGGTCATGAAAGCCGTGCGGCCAAACATCGGCATCATTACCCATGTCGAGCTAACGCAGTATGGAGCCGCCTCAAGGACGATTGAGGATGTGGCCTACTTCAAATCCAGGATATGTGAAGCCATATACCCTGACGGCATGGCTGTGCTGTACAGGGAAATGCCGCACTACGAAAAAGTGCTTGAGCATGTTCAGGGCTATGGCGCAAAACCCTATTCCTATGGTGAGAGTGAGGGCGTTGATGCGCGCCTGTTGTCCTGGGACTTCAATATTCCGACCATTGACCATCAACAGGCCAATCTGACCATGACCGTAACGGCCGAGGTGCTTGGTGAGAAGGTTGTTTATGATGTGGGCGCAATAGGTAAGCCCGTTGCGCTGAATTCATTGGCAGCACTGACTGCCGCCAGGTTGGCTGGGTTTGATATCCAATCGGCTGCAAAGGAATTCGCGGAGTTTAAAGCCAGGAAGAACACGCTGGATGTGTCTGTGCATGCAGATGTGCTGATTGTTGACTGCTCCCACAACCTCGAAATCCCCTCCATTCTGGCGGCCTTTGATGTTCTGAAGGCCAGCAATTTCTCCCAAGGTGGCAGGCGCTTTGTCATCATGAGCCGAATAGTGAATATGGGTGATATTGCTGCGGCCTTTCACCTGCGGCTTGAAGAACCCTTTAAAGAGTACGGTTTTGACAAGTTCTTCATACATAACCCTGACCATGAATGGGACCAGCTGCTACCACGACTGCCTTCAGCACTGATTGGTGGCGTGTCTGTTGACGCTGCAGGTACTGTTTCACAATTCATGAGTCATGTGAGAAAAGGCGATACGGTTTTGCTATTGGGGGCAAGTAGGGGCTGCGATTTTGGTGAGGTGCTGCCGGCTATATTGGAGCGTCTTTGAGTTGGGCTTGGTTTACCGGGACGGCTTGCTCCCCCTCTCCCCAACCCTCTCCCGCGAGGGGAGAGGGAGTAGTCTGTGCTTGTTGATGGTTTTGAGTGTGCTTGAGGTAACTGTGACTGCAGGATAACTACGCTATGCCAGCCATCATACGCTAACTCCCTCTTCCGCAAGAGAAGAAGGGGCAGTCTGTGCTTGTTGGCGGTTCTGAGTGTGCTTGAAGTAACTGCTGCGGCAGGATAACTACACTATCTCAGCCAGCACATTCAGCCCCCTCTCCCCTCGCGGGAGAGGGGGCTGGGGAGAGGGGGGAGGGGGTGTTCAACGCACCCCAAGCGCCTCCAGGCTCTCATAAGTCACCGCCCCAATCGCCAGGCCATTATCCGCCTGGTAATCCGACAGCGCGGCTACGGTGCGTTGGCCGAGTTTGCTGTCGATATTGCCGAGGCTGTAGCCGCGGGAGCTGAGGGCGGCCTGCAGGCGGCTGATCAGGCCGGGGTGCAGGTCCGAGTCGCAGACGGCCTGACGCAGGACGATCTGGGGTTCGCCTTCGTATTTGGTGATGTTCATGGTGCGGGTGACCGCTGGCTCGGTGCGTTGCTCGACCTTTTCCGGGTTTACGGTCTCGACTACCGGGAGGCTGGCCAGTTGTGGTTCGGTGGTTATTTCCACCACCCGTGCCGGTTGATCGATAACCCAGCGGGTGACGGTTTCGTACACGGCGGGTTCGGTGATCACCCGGGTGGTTTCCGGTTCGACCAGCACGTTGACCATGACTTTCTCTTCCCGGGCGGGAACTTCCGTAGCGCAGAAGGCCATCGCACCGTTATTGCCGTAGCGGGTACCCGCAGCCTGGCAAGGTTCCAGTACGGTCTTGGCCGCTTCCACCGTCAGCATCGCTTCGCGGGCTTCATAAACAGCGGGCACTACCACCGAGCGCTGGGTCTCGGGTTTGACCTCTACCTGCTCGGTGACTTCCTTGAAGGTGGCGGGTACCACGCGGTAGGTTTTCACGCCCTCGCGGGTAACCACCTGCTGTACGCCTTCGCGGAGTTGGGCGGGGGTTACGGCATATCTGACGCTGGATTCCTGCAGCACGACTTCCACTTCTTCGTGTATCGGCCGTGGTTTGATGGGCGCGTTGACCCAGCATTGGCCCGCAGAGATGGTCGCGGTCTGATCCGGCTGCTGGGCGACGACCGGTGTCGCCAGGCTGAAGGATGCGGCAACAAACAACGGAGGCAGCCAAAGAAAAGAGCGCATACTAACTATCCTGAGTCCCATTTATCCAAGCGTTCAATGTTATTGGCTAAACCGTTAAACCACAAGGCAACAAAGGTGTTAGCGGTTGAATCGTTCCACCAGGGTATGCAGCGCTTGGGCGGTGGTTTCCATATCCTTGCCGGTCTGCGCCGAGCGTTGTGCCAGCTCGGCATTCTGGTCTGACACGCTGGCAATATTGGTAATCTGCCGGGAGATATCCTCTGCCACGTGGGCCTGCTGGTTGGAGGCCACGGCCATCTGTTGACCCATTTCATGGATCTGCGCGATGGCCTGGGTAATGCCATCCAGCGCCTGCTGGGTATCCACCACCTGTTGTACCCCGGTCTGGGCTTCCTGGCTGCCCTGATGGGCAATTTCTACGGCTTCCGCGGCGACCTGTTGCAGCGCGCCGATAATGCGCTGGATCTGCTCGGTGGATTCCTGGGTCTTGGCTGCCAGTGCGCGTACCTCGTCGGCGACCACTGCAAAACCGCGGCCCTGATCACCGGCGCGGGCGGCCTCGATAGCGGCGTTGAGGGCCAGCAGGTTGGTCTGCTCGGCAATCGCGCGGATCATGTCGGCGGCGGACTGAATCGACTGGGACTCCGCCGCCAGGCTGTCCACCGAATGACTGATATTGCTCACCGTGTCGGCCAGCCGCTCGATCACCTGGCGGGTATTCTGCGCCTGTGCCGAGCCGGTCTGGCTCAGGCCGTTGACCTGTTGTGCAGCGTCGGCAGTGTCGTGGATATGCCGCGCCACTTCGGTAATGGAGGCGGCCATCTGATTCATCGCGGTGGCGGCCATATCCGCTTCGTCACGCTGAGTACTCAGCGCCCGGGCGGACTGATCGGCCAACTGACCGCTGGTCGAGGCCAGCTCCGAAGTGCGGATGGCAAAGTCATTCAGACGGCTCAGCGCGGTGCGGATACGCGCCTGCTCGCTGATCATCGCCAATTGCAGGCGGGCGATCGGTGCCGGGGCATCACTGTAGGTCAGGGCAATCAGCTCGCTGTCGAAACTGTCTCCGGCGGTACTGCGCAGGCTGTCCAGGGTGCGCTGCTGACGGTAACGGGCCAGCGCCTGCAGGCCGAACAGCAGTACCGCACTGGTGCCCAGGCTGAACCAGTAATGCCCCTGGGACAACACGGCGGCGGCAATGCCCGTGGCCACCAGCGGTGGTACCAGTTGTGCGGCCAGGCTGATCAGCGGCTGGCGGGCGGTCGGCTGCTGGCCGTTGCGCATGCGCTGATAGAGCGCGTCGGCGCGGCGCACCTGCTCCGGCTCGGGTTTGACCCGCACCGACTCGTAACCGGTAATCTGGCCATTTTCCAGAATCGGCGTGACGTAGGCATTCACCCAGTAGTAGTCACCATTGCGGCAGCGGTTCTTGATCACCCCCATCCAGCTGCGACCGCTTTTCAGGTAGGACCACATATGCGCGAACACCGCCTCGGGCATATCCGGGTGGCGCACGATATTGTGCGGGCTGCCGATCAGATCCTCGCGAGCAAAGCCGCTGACCGCCACAAACTCATCGTTGCAGTAGGCAATTACACCCTTTGAGTTAGTCGCCGAGATCAGCCGCTGGCTGGCGGGGAAGCTGACTTCGTGCTGGGTTACTGGCTGATTGTTCTTCAATGTAATACCTCGAATCTCGGGGATCTATTCGGGCTGGATCAGGGC
>JAAYHO010000412.1 GCA_012735335.1 Gammaproteobacteria bacterium | reverse complement strand
TCCCGACTACACCAGCATCATCAACCCGCGCCAGCAGGCACGGCTCAACAGCTATCTGGACGATGCCCAGGCGAAAGGTGCGCGGATCATACCGCTGTTTGCCGAAGGTCAGGATCGCCGTCTGCCGCATACCCTACTGCTGGATGTGGGCGACGATATGCTGGTGATGCAGGACGAGATCTTCGGCCCGCTGCTGCCGATCGTGCCCTACCGGCAGATCGGCGATGCCATCGACCACATCAACGCCCGACCGCGTCCGCTGGCGCTCTACTACTTCGGTTATGACCGGGAGGAACAGGAGCAGGTCATCTGCCGTACCCATTCCGGCGGGGTCGGTATCAACGAGACCCTGTTGCATGTGGCGGTGTCCGATCTGCCCTTTGGCGGCATCGGCCCCTCGGGCATGGGCCATTACCACGGGCATGAGGGTTTTCTGACCTTCAGCAAAACCAAGGCGGTACTGCGCAAGCCGCGCCTGAACGCCACCCGGGTGCTCTACCCGCCCTATGGCAAGCCGCTGCAGAAACTGCTGCGCCGCCTGCTGATCCGCTGATCCCTCGATCCTGACAGAGTGCAACAATAATAATGAACAACAGCCTATCGGCTGGCAGCGGCATCAACCGCCGCCAGCTCCTCAAATTCGGTCTGCTGGGCAGTCTGGTGCTGGCCGCCACCGGCGGCGTGGCCGGGCTCTACCACGGCTTTACCCGCATCACCCCGGCAAGCGGCTTCATCCACCTGCGCGATTCCGACCTGCCCATGCTGCGGCGGCTGGTGCCGGTGTTGCTGGAAGGTGCTCTGCCCGCCGACAACCCGACCGCTGCGGTAGAGGCAACCTTGCGCGGACTGGACAACAGCCTGCATCACCTGTCGCCGAGCATGCGCAAGCAGAGCCTGCAGCTGTTCGACCTGCTCAGTCTGCGCGCCACCCGCGGGCCCACCACCGGCATCTGGGGCAGCTGGGAAGAAGCCAGCACCGCAGATATTCAGCAATTTCTACAGCGCTGGGAGAACAGCCGACTGGCCCTGCTGCGTCAGGGCCACGGCGCCCTGAGCAAGGCGGTGCTGCTGGTCTGGTACAGCCTGCCGGAATCTTGGGCCCAATGCGGCTATCCCGGCCCACCCCGCTTCTGACCTTTTCTGGAGACCATCTGGCATGAGCATTCCCGATATATTTATCCAGGGCCTGGAGCGCGGTTGGCGGGTTCACAATGCGGCACAGCTGCAACAGGACCTGACCCTGGAAGCCGACATCGCCATTGTCGGCAGTGGTGCCGGTGGCGCCACCAGCGCCGAGATCCTCAGCGCTGCGGGTTACAAGGTACTGCTGATAGAAGAAGGTGGGCTGTTTACCAGCAGCGACTTCCGCATGCAGGAAAGCGAAGCCTATCCGAACCTCTATCAGGAAGGGCTGGGCCGCTTCTCCAAGGACGGTGCCATCACCATCCTGCAGGGCCGCGCAGTGGGCGGCACCACGCTGGTCAACTGGACCTCCAGCTTCCGCACCCCGGAACCGACCCTGAAGCACTGGGCCAGCGAACATGAAGTGATCGGCCACAGCAGCGAGGAACTGGCACCCTGGTTCGAGAAAATGGAACAACGCCTCGGCGTCGAGCGCTGGGCCATGCCACCGAACGCCAACAACGATGTACTGCGCAGCGGCTGCGACCAGCTCGGCCTGCACTGGGACATCATCCCGCGCAACGTGCGTGGCTGCTGGAATCTGGGCTATTGCGGTCTGGGCTGTCCGACCAACGCCAAGCAGTCGATGCTGGTCACCTGCATCCCCGGCCTGCTCGATCAGGGCGGCGAACTGCTCTATCTGGCCCGCGCCGAACGTCTGCAACTGGAAGGCGACCGGGTCACCGGCATCGAGTGCCTGGCCATGGATGAGCGCAGTGTAGCCCCGACCGGACGCCGCATTCAGGTACGCGCCCGGCACTACATTCTGGCGGGCGGCAGCATCAACAACCCTGCCCTGCTGCTGCGCTCACAGGCCCCCGACCCGCACCAGCTGGTCGGCAAGCGCACCTTCCTGCACCTGACGACTTTTTCCTGGGCGCAATTCGAGCAACAGATCAAGCCTTTCTACGGTGCGCCGCAGTCGGTCTATTCCGACCACTTCCAGTGGACCGACGGTGCCACCGGGCCCATGGGTTACAAGCTGGAGGTGCCGCCCATGCAACCAGGGTTCAGCGCCACGGTACTCGGCGAGTCTGGCCCGGTGGGCGCCGAACTGATGCAGCAACTGCCCAACAGCAACATGCTGATTGCCCTGCTGCGCGACGGTTTCCACCCGGACAGCGCCAGTGGCACCGTCGAGCTGCGCAGCGACGGCTCCCCAGTGCTGGACTACCAGCTCACCGACTACACCCGCGATGGCATCCGCCGCAGTTTCCTGAGTATGGCCGAGATCCAGTTCGCTGCCGGCGCCCGGCTGGTCAAGACGGCACACGCCGACGCCCCATCGGTGCGCAACATGGCCGAGGCGCGGAAGATCATCGAGCAGCTGGAACTGCAACGCTACAAGACCCACCTGGGCAGCGCTCACGTTATGGGCGGTTGCCCCATGGGCGAAAACAGCAGCCGCGCCGTCACCGACAGCCTCGGCCGCCACCATCAACTGGAGAACCTGTCCATCCACGACGGCTCGCTGTTCCCCACCAGCATCGGCGCCAACCCGCAGCTGTCGATCTACGGCCTGACCGCCAGATTGTCGAGTCTGCTGGCGGAGCGGTTGGCGGGATAACGACCATACCTATCTGCAGATTATTCGGAGCGTACAACAATGAACAAGAATCGCTTTCTCCCCGGCCTGCTGGCCCTCAGTCTGTGCCTGCCCGGCACCCTGATGGCCGCCAGCAAGCCCGCCGAACCCAGCACCACCAAGGCCAATGCGGCGGTACTGACCCAGCTCGACTTCAATGACCAGCAGGCCTTCGACGATGCCCGCCGGGGCTTCATTGCTGCCGCGCCGGATGAGCCGCTGCTCAACCCGGACGGCAGTACCGCCTGGAATATGGCTGTCTATGCCTTTCTCGCTGAACAGCAGGCACCGGCCACGGTCAACCCCAGCCTGTGGCGCCAGGCCCGGCTGAACAGCATCCATGGTCTGTTTGCAGTGACCGAAGGCATCTATCAGGTACGCGGCATGGACCTGGCCAACATGACCATCGTCGAAGGTGACAGCGGACTGATCATCATCGACCCGCTGCTGACCCCGACCACCGCCAGAGCGGCACTGGATCTGTACCTGCAGCACCGCCCGGCCAAGCCGGTAGTCGCGGTGATCTATACCCATAATCATGTGGATCATTTCGCCGGGGTACGCGGCGTCGTCAGTGATGAGGATGTCAGCCAGGGCCGGGTACGCATCTACGCGCCGGAGGGCTTCATGGAGCATGCGGTGAGCGAAAACGTCATCGCCGGCAATGCCATGACCCGCCGCGCCATGTACATGTACGGCACCGAACTGCCCAAAGGTCCCCAAGGGCATATCGATAATGGGCTGGGCAAGGCACTGAGCCGGGGAGCCCTGACGCTGATCCCGCCCACCGATATCATCACCGCCAATGGCCGCCAGCAGATCGACGGGGTGGATATCGACTTTCACCTGGCCCAGGACAGCGAGGCCCAGGCCGAGCTGATGCTGTATTTCCCCGCCACCCGGGTACTGAACACCGCCGAGGTCACCTCCCAGCAACTGCACAACATCTACACCCTGCGCGGTGCCGAGGTGCGCGATGCCAGCCGCTGGTCGCGCTATATCGACGAGGTGCTGGAGGAATACGGGCCACGCACCGACATCCTGATTGCCCAGCACCACTGGCCGGTCTGGGATCAGGACGCAGCCAGGGCATTTCTCAGCACCCAGCGGGATCTGTACAAATACATCCACGACCAGAGCGTGCGGCTGATGAACCACGGCTACCGCCCGGATCAGATCGCCGAACAGCTCCGCCTGCCGGACAGCCTCGCCAAGCAGTGGATCACCCGGGACTACTACGGCACCCTGCGGCACAACGCCCGGGCCATCTACCAGAAATACCTCGGCTGGTACGACGCCAACCCGGCCAGCCTGAACCCGCTGCCCGGCCAGCAGGCAGCACGCAAGACCCTGGAATACATGGGCGGCATCGACCAGGTGATCAAGCGTGCCGAGGAAGATTTTGCCCGGGGCGAATACCGCTGGGTAGCCTCGATCATGAGTCAGGCGGTATTTGCCGAGCCGAGCAATACTGCAGCTCGCGAACTGAACGCCGCCGCGCTGGAACAGCTGGGTTATCAGGCCGAGTCCGGGCCCTGGCGCAACGCCTACCTGTCCGGTGCCCAGGAGCTGCGCAACGGTACCCCGCCGGCGCAGGCTGGCGCGCTCGCCACCGACCTGCTGCAGGCACTGGAGACCGGCATGTTCTTCGATCTGCTCGGTGTGCGCCTGAACGGCCCCAAAGCCTCCGGCAAGCATATCGTGCTCAACTGGCACTTTACCGATACCAATGAGCGTTACCGCACCAACCTGCAGAACGCCACCCTGACCTGGCTCCCCGAGCGCCAGTCAGACCAGGCCGATGCCAGCATCAGCCTCAGCCGGGCAACGCTGAACAACATCCTGCTGCAACAGAGCAGCTTCCCCCAGGCTATCCAGGCCGGGGAAATCCGCATTCAGGGCAATCCGCAGAAGCTGTTTGAACTGCTCGGGTTGATGGACAATTTCACCCCGGACTTTGCCCTGATCGAGCCTCTTGCGGAATAATGGCCGCAACACCCCCGCCGCCCGTATCCCAGACGGCGGCGGGCATGTCATCCCCAGCGCAACAACGAGTAGCCCCAATGGCCAGCAAACCCAACACCCGCGAACGCATCCTGCAGGCCAGTCTGCAACTGTTCAATGAACAGGGCGAGCGCAACGTCACCACCAACCATATTGCCAGCCACCTGGGTATCTCCCCCGGCAACCTCTACTACCACTTCCGCAACAAGTCGATGATAGTTGCCGAGCTGTTCAGTGGGTTCGAGCGCAGCATGCAGAGCTTCTTCGTGGTACCGGACGGCGCGGGTCTGACCCTGGAAGACAAGGCGCAGTACCTGGAAAGCCTGCTGGAAATTCTCTGGCAGTACCGCTTCATGCATCAGGGCCTGGAGTACCTGCTGGAATCCGACCCGGAGCTGGCAGTGCGCTACCGCCGGTTTGCACAGCGCAGCCTGCAGGGCACCCAGAGCATCTATCTGGCCTTTGCCGAGGCCGGCATCCTTCAGCTCACTGCGCAACAGGCGGAAACCCTGAGCATCAACGTCTGGCTGGTGCTCAGCGCCTGGATGCAGTTTCTCACCACCACCCTGGGCATCCAGGCGCAGCTGGATAAACACCTGCTGCGGCGCGGCATCTACCAGATTCTGGTGCTGGAAGAAGGCCATGTAACGCCGGAATATCAGCAGGCGGTCAAAGCCCTGTGCGAGCGCCTGTATGTGCCACTGGACGAACTCAGACCCGCCGACGCCGCCGACGTGCCCGCCACCCCCAGCCAATAAGCAGGATCAGCACCAGCCCCCCCAGCAACAGGCTGGAACCATGGCGTGCGAGGAACTGTTCGCGGGCGTTGCGGTTCAGCTGCTCCCAGGCGTTGTAATCCTCCGGTACCTCGACCAACCCGTGCTCAGCGACAAACTGCTGATAGGCAGCCCTCAGCTCGGCCACACGCTCGGGCTGCAGGGCGGCCAGATCATCGCGCTCCAACGGGTCCGCCCGCAGGTTGAACAGCAGCGCTCCCGTACGCCCCTGAATGGCGTCGGAGCGGGACATCACCAACTTGTAATCCCCCTGCCAGACGGCGACACCACCCGCCAGCTCGTATACCACCGCCTCATCCGGCGCATGAATGCGCTCACTTTCACCGCGTAACAGGGGCAACATGCTGGTACCCATGATGCTGTGCACCCTGCGCCCCTGATACTCGCCATCCGGGGCCGGGGTATTGGCCAGCTCCAGCAGGGTCGGGGTGATATCAGTGACATGGCCGAAGGCAGCAGTGCGCGCGCCCGGCTCGATCACCCCGGGATAATGCATGATCATCGGCACCCGCAGACCACCGCTGAAGGGCGAACCTTTATAGGAATAGAACGGCGAGTTGGCGGCATAGGCCCAGCCTCGCCCATATTCACTCCAGCTGCCGGGCCGCCCCAGATCGGCCAGTTCCTGATCGTAGCGCAGCCGGTAGAACAGCGGCGCAATCTCGGTCAGCACCGTGGATTCGGCACCATTATCGCTCATGAAGATGATCAGGGTATTGTCATAGTCACCGCTGGCCCTGAGGTGCTCCAGCACCCGACCGATGCTGTCATCCATGGCCTCAGCCATTCCCGCATACACCGCCATCTGGCGGGCACTGTAGGCACGCTCTTCCTCGGTGAGATTGTCCCAGGCAACGGAGGAAGTACCGTAGAAGGTCCCCCAATCACTGCTGACCACCGACTCGGCGGTGCGCGGCAGAATACCCATCTCGGTCAGCCGCTCGTAACGACGCTGCCGGATAACGTCCCAGCCCTCATGGTAGGCATCGGCATACTTTTCCACATAACTGTCCGGCGCATGGTGCGGTGCATGCACCGCCTGAAAGGCCAGGTAGGCAAAGAACGGCTGATCGCTGTCCGGTTCGCTGCTCAGGTACTCGATCAGCTTGTCGGCGTAATAGAAGGAGGAATAGAAATCCTCCGGCAGACTGATCGGCTGACCATCCTCGACCCAGGTCGCAGTGCCCGCCGGCAGGTAATGTCTGGCTTCCCAGTTGTCCGCCCCGCTCTCCAGCAACGCCACCGAACGCTGGAACCCCTGGGCATCGGGCATGCTCTCCGGGCGGCTGCCCAGATGCCATTTGCCCGCCATATAAGTACGGTAACCGGCATCGCGCAACAGCGTCGGCAGGGTCACGGCCTGGTCGTTCAGCCAGGTTTCGTAGCCGGGCTGCCCTTTCTGATTATCGGCCATGATTTCCTTCATGTTGCCCATACCGACCTTGTGGCTGGTCACCCCGGTCATCAGCATCGCCCGGGTCGGCGAGCAGGTAGCCGCCACATGGAAGTTGCTGAACTGCATCCCCTCCGCCGCCAGCGCATCGATATTGGGCGTACTGATCTCACCGCCATAGGCACCGGGATCGGAGAAGCCCATATCATCGGCGACGATCAACAGGATATTCGGACGGGTATCGGCCTGGGTATAGGAAGCCAGGGGTAAGCACAACAGCAGTGCCAGCAACGGGAGTCTGAGCATCACGTACCACCTCGTTTGTCCTTGTTATTATCAGCAACCCCAGGCGCAACGCCGGCTTGTACAACCAGCCTTCACAGATATAGAGCAACTACTCTAATCCGTCAAATGTCCCGGGACTGATTGCGAGACAATTCGCCGTCCCCCATTCACCGGCAGTGCTTGCTAGAATACGGGCACACTTGTTTCCGGAATCGGTCGAATGGATATCAGTCTGGCACGCACCTTTCTCGAGATTGTCCGCTGCGGCAGCTTTGTCGCGGCGGCGGAGCGGCTGCATGTCACCCAGGCGGCCATCACCTCCCGCATCCAGAGTCTGGAAAGCCAGCTGGCCTGCACCCTGTTCATCCGCAACCGCTCCGGCGCCCGCCTGACCGCAGACGGCGAGGCCTTCCTGACCCACGCCACGCAGATGACCCAGGCCTGGGACAACGCCCAGCGCGACCTGCCGCTGCTCAAGGGCTTCAGTGATGTGCTGCATATCGGCGCCGAGGCCAGCCTGTCCACCCCCCTGCTGCTGCAATGGGTACGCGCCCTGCGCCAGCAGATTCCGGAACACTCGGTACGGGCGGAAATTGCCGACAGCAGCCTGCTCATGCAACGGGTGGAACAGGGTACGCTGGATGCCGCCCTGGTCTATCGCCCCGAGTATCTGCCGGGGCTGCAGGTAGAGGAACTGCTGGAGGAAAAGCTGATTCAGGTAGCCCTGCCCGGCCGCAGCAGCCCCTATGTGTATATCGACTGGGGCGAGGAATTCCGCCGCCAGCACGACGCCGCCCTGCCGGACAAGGCCCGCGCCTCGGTCACCTTCAACCTCGGCCCGCTGGCGTTGCAATATATTCTCGAAGCGGGCGGCGCAGGCTACTTCCGCAGCCGCGTGGTGCAGCACTACCTGGAGTCCGGCATGCTGGAGCGGGTCGACATGGCCCCTGAATTCAGCTTCCCCACCTACCTGGTCTACTCCCGCCAGCGCACCTCCGAGGTACTGGAACAGGCCCTGCAGAGCCTGCGCGAACTGGCCAAGGTGGAGCAGGACTGGTCACAGCGCTGGGATCCGGTGCCGCTGCACACAGTCTGACGCCTCCGCGTCATTGCGAGCCCCCTTATCGTCATTGCGAGCCCGAAGGGCGCGGCAATCCAGCTGCGGCGGCGGCAAGGCCCATGGATTGCCACGTCGCTGCGCTCCTCGCAATGACGGGAAAGTAAAGCCGCGCTACGGACGACGACACTCACCCAC
>JAAYHO010000055.1 GCA_012735335.1 Gammaproteobacteria bacterium | reverse complement strand
CGCTGGAGATCTTGCGCACGGTGAAAGCGGAGTTCAGACCACGGTTACGCTTACCGATAACCACGCCTTCGAAGGCCTGCAGACGCTGACGGTCGCCTTCCTTCACTTTTACCTGGACGATGACAGTGTCACCCGGCGCGAACGCGGGGATTTCACGGTTCATTTGCTCGGCTTCGAGCTGGGCAATGATGTTGGACATTTCTAAAACTCCTACAAGCCGCCGGACTTGCTTCAATGGTTATCGGTTTCCTGCTCGCGGATAAATTCCGCCAGCAGTTGCTGCTGTTCTTTGCTCAACGTCAGTTCCTTCAGCAGTTCCGGGCGACGTTGCCAGGTTCTGCCCAGGGACTGCTTGAGACGCCAGCGCCGGATCAGTGCATGATTACCACTGAGCAGCACCTCCGGTACGTGCTGCCCTGCAAACTCTTCCGGCCGGGTGTAGTGTGGGCAATCAAGCCACCCTTCCGAGAAGGAATCTTCCACCGCTGAATCCGCATGCCCGAGCACGCCTGGAATCAGCCGGGTTACCGCATCCAGGAGCACCATGGCTCCCAGCTCGCCACCGGATAGCACATAATCCCCGATGGAGATCTCCTCGTCGACACACATCTCGATGATGCGCTCGTCGATACCCTCGTAGCGGCCGCACAGCAGCACCACACTGTCCAGTTGCGCCAGCTCCGCTGCCCGTTGCTGGGTCAGCGGCTGCCCCTGCGGTGAGAGATAGATCACCCGCGGGGGTGAGGGAGCCTTCTCGCGGATGGCTTCAATCGCCTCCAGCAAGGGCTCAACCTTCATCAACATGCCCGGGCCGCCCCCGAAGGGCCGATCGTCGACCGTACGATGCCGGTCATGGGCATGGTCACGGGGGTTGCTGTACTCGACAGTCAACTGGCCCCGCTTGACGGCCCGCCCGGTCACTCCGTGCCCGGTCAATGCCGTGAACATCTCAGGGAACAGGGTTACTACACCGGCCCACACCGGTCAGAACTCCGGATCCCAATCGACCTGCATGACGCCTTCGCTCAGGTCGATGTGCTTGACGTACAGATCAGGCAGATACGGCAGCAGCCGTTCACGCTGATCGATACTGCCCGCACAGGGCTTTACCACCAGGACATCATTGGAGCCGGTTTCCAGCAGGTGGTCGATACGACCGAGCAGCTGACCCTCAAGGGTCACTACCTGCAGGCCTTCCAGCTGATGCCAGTAATACTCATCTTCCGACAACTCAGGCAGCTCGGATTGCGGCACGCAGATTTCCCAATCCACCAGCTCCAGTGCTTCATCCCGGTCTCTCAGCCCCTTGAGCTGAACGACCAGAATCCGCCCCTGAAGACGCCCCGCAATAACGGACACCTGACGCTGTTGCTGCCCCTTGCGGAGAGTCCACACGGGGTAGTTCAGCACGTTGTCCAGCGGCTGGGTGTGCGAATACACCTTCACCGCTCCGCGTATGCCATGAACCGATACGATCTTGCCGAGGATCAGCAACGGCGTTCCCGCCGACTCAGGCTGGCGGATCATATCAGGCAGAGGCCTGAGCTTCCTTCAGCAGAGAAGCAACACGCTCGGAGGGCTTGGCACCCTGGCTCAGCCAGTAGTTCACGCGCTCTTCGTTGACGGACAGACGGGTTTCAGCACCGGCAGCAACCGGGTTGAAGAAGCCAACGCGCTCAACGAAACGGCCATTACGGGCGTTACGGCTGTCAGCAACAGTCAGGTGGTAAAAAGGGCGCTTCTTGGAGCCGCCACGGGCAAGACGAATGGTTACCATGTGAACTTCATTTCCTGTATTTGAGTAAACACCCACGGATTCATGACGGGCATATAGCCCGAAAGGTCGCGTATTCTACGGAATATCGCAAACAAATGAAACCCTTTGTGAGACGCACCCGACCATGGGTCAGGCGCGCCTCGGAATTCTATTGAGCGCCAGCGCTGGCAGGGCTCAGAATCGCGGCATTCCGCCGCCGGGCGGCAGCATGCCACCGCCACCACCCATACCGCCCATGCCCCGCATGAGCTTGGCCATGCCGCCCTTGCCGCTGACCTTCTTCATCATCTTCTGCATCTGCTTGTGCTGCTTGATGACCCGGCCGATATCCTGGATCTGGGTACCGGAACCGGCAGCGATACGGCGCTTGCGCGAGCCGCTGATGATATCCGGGTTACGCCGTTCGCCGGGGGTCATCGAGTTGATGATGGCTTCCATCTGCTTGAACTGCTTCTCGGCCTGGACCTGAGCGGTCTCCATCTGCGCCGGATTGATCTTGCCCATCATCGGCAATTTGTCCATCAGCGAGCCGAGCCCGCCCATGCCACGCATCTGTTGCAGCTGGTCGCGGAAGTCTTCGAGGTCGAAGCCCTTGCCCTTCTTCAGCTTGTTGGCCAGCTTCTCGGCCTTGGCCTTGTCCAGCTTCTGCTCGGCCTGCTCGATCAGGCTGAGCACGTCACCCATGCCGAGGATGCGCGAGGCGACCCGGTCGGGGTGGAAGGGTTCAAGGGCATCGGTCTTCTCGCCGACGCCGAGGAACTTGATCGGCTTGCCGGTGATATGACGTACCGACAGCGCCGCACCACCGCGGGCATCACCATCGACCTTGGTCAGGATCACACCGGTCAGCGGCAGTGCCTCGTTGAACGCCTGGGCGGTGTTGGCCGCGTCCTGACCGGTCATGGCATCCACCACGAACAGGGTCTCGGACGGTTTGGCTGCGGCGTGGACGGCCTTGATCTCGTCCATCATGTCCGCATCGATATGCAGGCGACCGGCGGTATCGACGATCAGCACATCCATGAAGCGGCTTTTGGCTTCACGCATGGCCGCATCAACAATATCCACCGGCTTCTGGCTGATATCCGAGGGGAAGAAGGTAGCACCCACTTCAGCAGCCAGGGTTTCCAGCTGCTTGATCGCCGCCGGACGGTAGACGTCGGCACTGACCACCATGACCTTCTTCTTCTGCCGCTCGCGCAGGGTCTTGGCCAGTTTGGCGACACTGGTGGTCTTACCCGCGCCCTGCAGACCGGCCATGAGGATTACTGCCGGCGGTGTTACCGCCAGGTTCAGCTCCTCGGCCTGGCCCATGACCGCTTCCAGTTCGGCCTTGATGATCTTGACGAACACCTGACCCGGCGACAGGCTGCGGGAGACTTCCTGGCCGACGGCACGGTCGCGCACCTGGTCGACGAAGGTCTTGACCACCGGCAGCGCCACGTCCGCCTCAAGCAATGCCATGCGCACTTCGCGCAGGGTATCCTTGATATTGTCTTCGGTCAGCTTGGCGCGTCCGGTGACCCCGGCGAGGGTACTGGACAGGCGTTCGGTAAGATTTTCAAACATGCACACACTCTCCTTTGCCCCACGCACCCCGGCTGCGGGTTGAGGCGATCTGGCCGGGCAGTATACATTGGGGTTTGTGTGTATGCAGCAAGCGCTTTATCCTCACCCCTGCTTGTGCGACACTTGTTTGTCAATTGATAACCATTTGCAAGGACGTATGACCACCCTGATTGCTACTCTGCTTGCTGCTGCGCTCTACCTGGGCGGCACGCTTTATCAGATTCGCTGCCTGCAACAGCGGCAGACCGCCAACCCCGCCATCCTGCGAGGTATAGGTGTGGTCGCGCTGATCGCCCACGCCACCGGGCTGGCTACCGAAATCCTTACTGCTCAGGGCCTGTCCTTCGGCTTTTTCCATGTCTCGTCGCTGATCGCCTGGCTGGTGATCGCGGTGACCCTGGTATTCAGCCTGCGGGCACCGGTCACCAGCCTGCTGCTGGTGCTGTTCCCGCTGGCACTGATTGCCGAGCTGCTGGCCTGGCTGTTCCCCGGTCATGGCGCCGCCACGGTACCCGGCCACTCGGCGCTGTTGGTGCACGTGCTGCTGTCGATCCTGGCCTACGGCATCCTCACCATCGCCGCCTTCCAGGCTGCCCTGCTTGCGTTCCAGAATCACCAGCTGCGCCACCGCAACCCGGTACGTTTCAACCATACCTTCCCGCCGCTGCAGACCATGGAAGCCCTGCTGTTCCAGTTCCTGCTGTGCGGTGAGGTACTGCTGACGCTGTCGCTGCTGTCCGGCTTCGTGTTTCTCGACAACATGCTGGCCCAGGGCGTGGCGCACAAGACCCTGCTGTCCTGTCTGGCCTGGGTGGTATTCGGTATTCTGCTGTGGGGCCGGCATGTGCGGGGTTGGCGGGGCAGCAATGCCATTCGCTGGACCCTGGGCGGCTTCCTGCTGTTGATGCTGGCGTTCTTCGGCAGCAAGCTGGTCCGTGAATTTCTCCTGCCCGTCATGTAGGGCCCAGACTAACTCGTACCGAGGTAGCTCTTGAGCGATACAAGTACCGGTGTATTACTGCTGATTCTGGCTGTCCTGATCGCCTCCTCGGCGTTCTTCTCCAGCTCCGAGACCGGCATGATGAGCCTCAACCGCTACCGGTTGAAGCATCTGAGCAAGAAGGGGCTGCGTGCGGCCAGGCGGGCCGAGCGCATGCTGGAACGCCCCGACCGCCTGCTCGGCACCATTCTGGTCGGCAACAACATCGTCAATATTCTCGCCGCCTCGCTGGCCACGGTGGTGGCGGTACGTATCTGGGGCGATGCCGGTATCGCCATCTCCACCGTTGCCCTGACCGTCGTGATTCTGATCTTCGGCGAAATCACCCCCAAGACGCTGGCCGCACTGCGCCCCGAGGCAATCGCCTTCCGAGTGGGTCAGCCCCTCGCTGTACTGCAGCGCTTGCTGTATCCGATTGTGTGGCTGTGCAATACGCTGAGCAACGGGCTGCTGCGTCTGCTGGGCGTCACCATGGAGGATGCCCAGGCCGCGCAACTGACCACCGACGAGCTGCGCACGGTGGTCAATGAGGCCAGCCTGAATATCACGCCCCGGCGCCAGAACATGCTGCTGAGCATCCTGGATATGGAACGGATGACGGTCAACGACATCATGGTGCCACGCAACGAGGCCTACGGCATCGATCTGGACGACGACATGCCGACCATCCTTGAACAGCTGCGCACCAGCCACCACACCCGGCTGCCGGTGTACCGCGGCGACATCAACAACGTCACCGGCCTGGTACACATGCGCTCCATCGCCCGCCTGCTGAGCCGCGACGAGCTGACCCGGGAGAACCTGATCGCTGCCTGCAAGGAGCCGTACTTCATCCCGGAAAACACCCCGCTGCATACCCAGCTGCTGAACTTCCAGAAGCACAAGCGGCGCATCGGTTTTGTCGTGGACGAGTACGGTGATGTGATAGGTCTGGTGACGCTGGAGGACATTCTCGAGGAGATCGTCGGCGAGTTCACCACCGACCTGCTGCCCACCAGCCATGACATCCACCCGCAGGACGATGGTACCTACGTGATCGATGGCAGTGCCTACCTGCGGGATATCAACCGGCTGCTGCACTGGCAACTGCCAGAGGATGGCCCCAAGACGCTGAACGGGCTGATTACCGAACGTCTGGAGCACATTCCCGACAGCAACATCGGCCTGACCGTCGCTGGCTACCGCCTGGAGATACTGCAGACCAAGGACAATATGGTGCGCAGTGTGCGGATCTGGCCGATGGACCTGCAACAGGCTGTCGCCAACCCGGGCGCGGCGTAGCAGTCTGTAATCCATCGGCTCGGAGTGCGCGGCGGTCACTGGATTGCCGCGTCGCTTCGCTCCTCGCAATGACGGG
>JAAYHO010000411.1 GCA_012735335.1 Gammaproteobacteria bacterium | reverse complement strand
CTTGATGACACCAGTGGTGCGAGTCTGAACGCTGTCGCGACTGCGATCAACAATGATACGGCTCTGCAAGCAGCTGGTTACGCTGCTACTGTAAACGGCGATGACGCACTGGTAATCACCAACAGCAACGGTGATGTCACCGCTGATCTGCGCGTTATCGGCCTCAACGCTGCTGGAGAAGCTATCCCCGCTGCCAATGCCGCTCCGGCGACTGAGGCTACTATGTTGACTGACTCTGGCAGTATTGATGTCAACGGGGAAACGGTGTCCTGGACTGCTGGTCAGACCATGCAGGATGTGCTCGATCAGTTCGGGACTGGTGAGCTGGCCAATGTGAAGGCGGAACTGGGCGAGAATGGCCGCCTGACTCTCACATCCGAGAAAGGTGAGAGCGTCAAGCTGGCTGATGTCTCCGGTGGCTCTCTCCAGCAGCTTGGCTTGAGCTCAGGTGAAACCAAGGCTGTTCTGAAAGAGAACACCTCGATCAACCTGAATGGTACTGAAGTCAGGCTGGCCAAGGGCAGTGACATGGATGCCATTGTCACCGCGATCAACACTGCCAGTACCGGTGTTAGTGCCAGCGCCAATGAGGACGGTACTCTGAAGCTGTTCTCCGGTAACGAGTCCTTCACGGTAGCTGATGGCAGCGAAGGCACCGGCCTGGCTGCTCTGGGTCTGACCGACGTGGCCAGTGAGCATAAGGGTGTAGTGGTTGAGTCGTCCATCAGCAACCTGGACATCACCAGCGCTGAAGGTGCTCAACAGGCTATCTCGGTACTGGACGGCGCCATGCAGCAGATCGACAGCGAGCGCGCCAAGCTGGGTGCGGTGCAGAACCGCTTCGAGTCGACCATCAGCAACCTGCAGAATATTGCTGAGAATGCTTCCAACGCGCGTAGCCGTATCCTGGACACCGACTACGCAGCCGAGTCTGCCAACCTGGCCAAGAACCAGATCATGCAGCAGGCGGGTACTGCGATGCTGGCTCAGGCCAACCAGTTGCCGCAAGCAGTCCTCAGCCTGCTGGGCTAAGGTAAGCTGGCGGTATGACTGGCGGGGGAAGGGGTGACTCTTCTCCCGCCTTGTCCTGTTCGGAGGAAAAACCATGGATATGGGATCTCTCGGCAGCAGGGGTAATGTCGGGGTAAGCGCTCCGGCTTCCAGAACACAAGATATTGCGGATACGCGACCGGCCGAGGCTGATGCCAGACAGGCCGAGTTGTTGCAGAACAAGGGCACGTCCGAGCCGAATCGTGAGCAGGTGCTGGCGGCGGTAACGGATATGCAGGATTTTGTGCAGGCGACCCATCACAATATCCAGTTTCAGCTGGATGAGAACAGTGGACGCATGCTGATAAAGGTAACCGAGCGGGATACCGGCGAGGTGATTCGCCAGATTCCCTCGGAAGAGGCGGTGCGACTGGCGGAAAGTCTGTCCGAGATCCGCAGTCTGTTGTTCAGTGCTGAGGCCTGAGATTGGCGGGCGGGTGCGGGGATGTTCGCACCGGGGCGGTGCTCCTACAGGGGGGCGTTGATCTGATGGTCTTTGTCCAGGCGGCTCGGCTTGGAGCAGGAACGCGTGTGCTTGGCACGGTACGTGCTTGATACGTTGGAGTACTCACTTTCAGCAAGCGATGCGTCAATAAACGGACGCAGAGGGTAGGATTATGGCAATCACCGGTATCGGTTCGGGCATGGATGTCAACGGCATGGTCAAGGCACTGCTCAATGCAGAAGCCGCGCCCAAGACCGCCCAGCTTGATCGTCTGGAGAAGACCACCACCACCAAGGTATCGGCCCTGGGGCAGTTCCGCAGTGCGCTGTCCACCTTTCAGAACACCCTCAGCAAGCTGAACGACGCTTCCCTGTTCGAGAAGCGCAATGCGACTTCCAGTAACGCCGAGATCGTCAGCGTCAAGGCTGACAGTGCCGCCGGCGCCGGTAACTACAACCTGCAGGTATTCAACCTCGCGCAGAGCAGCAAGGTCGCGCTGGCCGGGGTGGACAACGCCAGCGATACCCTCGGCAGCGGCAGGATGACCATCAGTGTCGGCGAGGACGTGCTGGAGCTGGATCTCAGCAGCGCCAGCCTTGCCGACATCCGCGATGCCATCAATGCCGCCGGCAAGGATCAGGGGCTCAGCGCCACCATCGTCTCCGACCCGAACGGCGATGCGGGCTCTCGCCTCATCCTCAGTTCCAACCGCTCCGGTACCGGTAACGACATCAGTGTGGCAGTGTCCGCCGATGCCGATGAGGCACTGCGCAACCTGGCCTTTGCACCACCCTCAGGTACCGAGGCGGACTTCACCCCCGCATCCCCTGACGATCCCCGGGCGGCCCGGGTAATCAGCTACTCACAGGACGCCAATCTGGCAATCGATGGGGTGAAGCTGAGCAGTGCCAGCAATACCATCGAGGATGCCATCGAAGGCGTGACCCTCACGCTGAACAAGGCGCAGACGAAGGAAGCGCTGGAGAACGCCGATACCATCACCATCGGCGTTACCCAGGATCGCGCTGGTGTACGGACATCCATCAACGAATTCGTCGATGCCTACAACAAGCTGATGGATACCGTCGATTCGCTGACCAGT
Source organism: Gammaproteobacteria bacterium (assembly GCA_012735335.1). Taxonomy (GTDB): domain Bacteria; phylum Pseudomonadota; class Gammaproteobacteria; order Pseudomonadales; family Pseudomonadaceae; genus Halopseudomonas. The sequence continues at coordinate 913 of JAAYHO010000411.1, read as the reverse complement.
GTGGTCTCCGTAGGCGGTGACGATGGCGAGCCGTTGGCAGCGGCCCTGGTTGGCGATGCTTCGGTGCGATCCTTCATGTCCGCCATACGCAGCGAGTTGGGGGCGGCAGCAGGGGGGGACGGCATCCGGATTCTTGCCGACCTGGGCGTGACTACCCAGCGTGACGGAAAACTGGCGGTGGACAGCACCAAGCTGAACCAGGCTCTCGATAACAACCTGGAGCAGGTGAGCAGCTTCTTTACCGGTGAGAAGGGGCTGATGGCCCGCCTTGAGGCCAAGACCAAGCCCTACACCCAGAGCGGTGGCATTCTCGAGAATCGCACCAAGGCGCTGCAGAACACCCTGTCTGGTGTGGATGAGCAGCGGGAAACACTTGCCAGCCGCCTCGCGAAACTCGAATCCCGCCTGTTCGCCCAGTTCAACGCCATGGACGCGCTGGTATCGCAGATGAGCAGCACCACCTCCTTCCTGACTGCACAACTCGACAGCCTGCCCGGCGTCGTTCGCAAGGATAAGAAGTAGATGAAAAGCCCCATTGATACCTACAAGCAGGTCAACCTGGCCCAGGAAGTGTCCCAGTACCGGGCGGTGCAGTTGCTGCTCAATGGCGCCATCGAGCGTCTGAAACTGGCAAGGCACGCCCAGGAGACCGGGAACCCTGAGCGCCGGGGGACGGCGGTGAGCAGCACCATCAGTATCATTGGTGCGCTGCAGGCGTCGCTGGACAAGGAGCTGGGTGGTGAGATTGCCGAGAATCTGGACAGCCTGTACGACTACATGACGCGCAAGCTGGCCGGGGTGGCGCTGGATGATACGCCGCGCTCGCTGGATGAAGTGCAGCAGCTGCTCGAAGAGATCAAGGAAGGGTGGGATGCGATCGAGCCCAGATAGGGCTGGTTTTTAAGACCTTCCG
>JAAYHO010000410.1 GCA_012735335.1 Gammaproteobacteria bacterium | reverse complement strand
GGTTACGCTTGCAGTGCTCATATTAAGTGTCCACTAGAAAATAAGTGGACACTATCCTGACGGCCCCAGTGCTCAGCTCAAGACGGGATCACCGGACGCTTACGCTGGGCGGGGCCGGTGTGCGGGTATACATTACGGCGGCCGCGTCCCCCAGCGTCATTGCGAGGAGCGCAGCGACGTGGCAATCCAGAGGCTCGGTGTGTCAGGCAACTCGCTGGATTGCCGCGCCTTGAACCAGCTGTCAGTGGAGTGCGGGTCGAGGTTGAGGGGAATTTCCATTCATAAACAGGCCCGTCAGCGCTATCATGCGCAGTCCCTTGCTGATGATTGAAGGCCATGCTTGCTGCGCTATTAAAGATGATGTCCGACGGACAGTTCCATTCCGGTGAAGAGCTGGGCCGGGAGCTGGGTGTGAGTCGGGCTGCGGTGTGGAAGGCGCTCAAGCGTCTGGAGGAAGCCGGCTACCCGCTTCAGAGCGTCCGTGGGCGTGGCTACCGGGTTCCGCTGGGTGCGGGGTTGCTGGATCTGCAGGCGGTGCAGAGCGTACTGCCTGCTCCCCTGGCTGCGGGGATTGACTGGCAACTGCTGGACTCCGTCGATTCCACCAATGCACAGTTGATGCGGCAATTGTCGAACGTTGGCGATGGTCGGGTACGGGTATGCCTGGCCGAGCAGCAGACCTCCGGCAAAGGGCGTCGGGGGCGTAATTGGGTCAGTCCCTATGGGCAGAACGTCTATCTCTCCGTTGCGGTGCCCTTCTCGGATGGTGCGCAGCGGCTGGAAGGCTTGAGTCTGCTGGTTGGCTTGGTGCTGGTAGAGACGCTGGAAAACTGCGGCTTTCGAGGCTGTGGGGTGAAGTGGCCGAACGACATTCTGCTCAACGGCCGCAAGCTGGCAGGGATTCTGGTGGAGATTGCCGGTGATCTGACTTCCGACTGTGTGGCGGTGATCGGCGTCGGCATCAATGTGCTGATGAAACAGCCGGAATCGGCTATCGAGCAGGCCTGGACTTCGCTGTTGCTGTCTCGCCAAGATGCGCCGCTGGATCGCAATCGGCTGGTGGGCGAGTTCCTGCGGCGTCTGCTGGCGGCGATCGATGAGTTCCGTTTGCAGGGCTTTGCGCCCTTTGTCGATGCCTGGCAGCAGCGTGATGTGTGGCGTGGGCTGCCGGTAAGAGTGCAGGCGGGCAGCTCCAGCTGGAATGGTCTGGCCATGGGTGTGGATGAGAGGGGCGCGCTGCGGCTGGAAACCGCGGAGGGTGAGATGTTGCTCCACGGCGGTGAAGTAAGCCTGAGGCTGAATGATGATTCTTGAGCTGGACTGTGGGAACACCCTGATCAAGTGGCGTCTGCTGGATAGTGGCGGACGCACCCGGGATGGTGACATGGCGCCGGATCTGGTCGAGCTGCAGCGCCTGCTGGGTGGTCAGGAGCGGGAAATCCGTGGCTGCCGTCTGGTGAGTGTGCGCTCGGCAGAGGAGACCCAGGTCGTTGTGGATCAGTTGACCAGTTGGCTGAAGCATCGCCCGATGGTCGCTCTGCCGGTCAGGGAGCTGAATGGGGTGCGCAATGGCTACACCGACTATCAGCGTCTGGGTATGGATCGGTGGCTGGCCCTGGTGGCCGGCTACCAGTTGGCCGGGGGCGCCTGTGTGGTGATTGATCTGGGGACTGCGGTAACCAGCGATTTTGTCGACGCCAGCGGACAGCATCTGGGCGGCTTCATCGCCCCCGGCAGCAAGTTGCTGCGTGCCACTCTGCTGCAGCATACGCGGCTGGTGCGTTATGAGGACAAGGCCAGCTGGGACCTGCTGGAGCCGAGCCCGGGCATGAATACCGCCGAAGCGGTGGAATGCGGCTGTGGGCTGATGCTGTCCGGTTTCGTTCAGGAGCAGTTGCGTGTTGCCCGGCGGCTGCTGGGTGAGGAGCCTGTGGTGATTCTCACCGGAGGGGATGCAGCCTCGATGATGGGGGTGTTGTCGGATACAGCTCAGGTGGTGCCGGATCTGGTGTTCCGTGGTCTGGCGTTGGCCTGTCCCATGGAGTCGGGGCAATGAAATATCTGTTTCTGTCACTGCTGCTGCTGAATATCCTGTATGCGCTGTGGCAGTTTCAGGTGCGGGCTCCGGTGCCGAGTGACGGAGTCGGTACGCCTCTGCTGGAGAGCCAGCTGTCGAGCGTGCCGTCCGCATCGGGTCATGCGCCGGGCATGCCGGATGAGCCGCTGGCCAGCCTGTGCGTGACCCTCGGGCGCTTTTCCTCGGCCGGCGAGGCGGAACAGTTGCGTCAGCGCCTGCTGGTGCTGGATATCGCGGCTGAGGTGCGTGCCAGGGAAGTGGTGGTGGGCACTGACTACTGGCTGGCGATGCCGGTAACTGGCGGCGAGCAGCAGGCGGTGATGCAATTATCTGCCCTGCAGGAGCGGGGGCTGGACAGCTTCCTGATAACCCGGGGTGAAATGGCCGGGCAGATCTCCCTGGGGGTGTTCAGCCGGGAGGACAATGCCCAGCTCAGACGCGAGCAGTTGCAGGAGCAGGGGCTTGAGGTGCATGTGCATGCGCTGAGCAAGACCGAGCAGCAATTTGTCGTTGAAGTGGGTGGCCAGGCCAGGAGATTGGTGGATCAGGCGATGCTTTCAAGGCTGCGCAGCGACTTTCCTTCACTGCAACATCAATATCAACCTTGCACAGGCGTTGCTAACGGCTCGCGTATCCCCTAGAATAGCGTCCGCTTCGGCAGGGTGGCAGAAAACCGCTTATCCGTGTCGAAACACTGTTGCTCTTTTCAAGTTGCGGTTTTTTATAAGAAAAGTGTTGACAGAAGAGCGCCAAGTGATGAAAATGGCGCCTCTTTTACGGAGGGGTTCCCGAGCGGTCAAAGGGATCAGACTGTAAATCTGACGGCTTAGCCTTCGAAGGTTC
>JAAYHO010000409.1 GCA_012735335.1 Gammaproteobacteria bacterium | reverse complement strand
TCGAGCAGACGTTGCTCAAGCGTTGGGGAGAGTAGCGGTTCGGCTTGATGCGCGCCCTTGAGGCCGTTTCGGATACCTGCTGTCTTCTCCCTCTTGCCCTTCTGCAGTCCTCGAAAAGCACCTTAGCCCTGTTGCCAGAGGGTCACTTTTGCCCAGACGGGCAGGGAATTGATTTTTATTGTTAATGATTCTCGTTATGAGAATGCTTTTCCTTTATACTTTCGCCCGAAAAGATCTACACATTTTCTTACAAATATGTGTCTGCAGAACGTGGGCATATTCTGACTGATCTACAGGGACCGAGCATGACAGAAGACACCAAGATCCGACTGACATTCACCCGCCCGTCCTGGCAGCGCACGACGGGTGCGGTTTTACTTTGCGCGCCGCTGGCTGCAACACCCTTGAGCGGTTTTGCGCAGCAAGCCAGTGCTGCGAGTGACGAGGTATTCCGTCTCGCCCCCATTATCGTCAATGCCAGGGTCGCAGCTGATGATGACGCCAACTCGGTAGTGGCCAAGGAGCTCTGGGTTGGTGGCAAGGTGGCGACCAGCGTGCTCGATACCCCGGCCTCCGTTTCGGTCATCACCCAGAAAGAGATAGAGCAGCGCAGCGCCAGCACCACCGAAGAGGTACTGCAGTACACGCCTGGGGTGATCACCGATTATTACGGTACCGATGATCGCAATGACTACTTCCAGATTCGCGGCTTCCAGGCCACCACTTACCGTGACGGCCTGACCCTGGGCTCGATGCGTGGCGTGCGTGAGGAGCCCTTTGCCTATGAGCGCATCGAGGTGTTGCGCGGTGCCAACTCCACGCTGTTTGGTCCGGCAGACCCGGGCGGCTCGGTCAACTTCGTCAGCAAGCGGCCGCGCTTCGAACGTATTGGTCAGGGCTACATCACCTACGGCTCCTTTGATCACAAGGAAGCGGGTCTGGACCTGGGCGGTGCGCTGAATGGCAGTGACACCCTGGCCTACCGTCTCACCGGCAAGATTCAGGGCAGCGATCGTGAGTACGATCATTCCCAGGATGACAACGGCTTTGTCCTGGGTGGTCTGACCTGGGAGCCGACCGCCTTCACCTCGGCCACGCTGTTGGTGGATCACCTGCGCCGGGACAGTACGCCCAACAGCGGTGGTTACCCGAAAGACCGGGAATATGATCGCGACGAGTTCTTCGGTGAGCCGAGCTACAACTTCCACGATGTCGAGCGCACCAATATCAGCGGCAACTTCAGCCATGATTTCGACAACGGTTTCACGCTACGCAGCAACCTGCGTCACAGCGACCTGAGCGATGAATACGGTTATGTCTATATCAATGACGTTGCTGGGCGCACCGGCCCGCTGGTAGATCGTGGGTATCTGGGTTCTGATGCCAAAGCCGAGCAGTTCAACGGCAACCTGATGCTGCAGTACGATGCGCGTTTCGAGAATATCGACAGCAGCACCATTGTCGGGCTGGAGTATCTCGATGCGTCTTCCGAGAACGTGTCGGTATATGGTGCTGCCGATCCGATAGATGTTACCCGTCCGGTATACCGGGGCGTTGCGCCGGCCATCGTCTACCAGGACAGGGACCTGGACACCACCATCAAGTCGCTGTTCCTGCAGCAGAACCTGTCGTTCTACGAGCGTTTCATTCTCACGCTGGGCATGCGCCATGACTCGATGGATGTCTCGGAAACCGACCACCTCTTCGGGACCAGAGCTTCGGACAGCTTCTCGGAAAACTCTTTGCGCGGCGCACTGACCTATATCGTCAACGATGAGGTGTCTGCCTACGTCAGCATGGTCGAGTCCGTTTCTCCGCCCGAGGTCGGCGTCACCCCGGAGCGGGGCAGCCAGTATGAGTTGGGTGTTAAGTATTCACCGGTAGCGATGAATGCGCTGTTCTCGGCCGCTGTCTACGAGCTGACCCAGGACGATGTCGCCGCTGCCGTGGTGCAGCCCAACGGTGTCATCGAACAGCAGACCGTGGGTGAGCAGCGGGTACGTGGCCTCGACCTGGAGGCCAAGGCCGAGCTGACCGAGAACCTGAGCCTGATTGGCGGCTACTCCTATATGGACACCGAGGTGCTTCGCGGTGCGCTGAATGTATGGGGCGCAGGGGTGGTATCGATCGAGGGCAATGAATTCGTTTCCACGCCCAAGCATTCCGCTTCGCTGTGGGGGTATTACAGCGTGCCGGGCACGGCTGTCAGCGTCGGCCTGGGCGCCCGTTATGTCGGCAGCTACCACTTCAGCAACTTCAATGATACCGGCGAGAGTGAGGCGACGACCCTGTATGACGCTGCCTTCAACTACCAGATCGCTCCGGGCATGGATCTGGCAGTCAATGTCAGCAACCTGCTGGATGAGCAGCATGTTGTGGGTTCCGGTACGGCGGATTACTACAATCCGGCCCGGGAACTCACTGCCAAGCTGAGCTACAGCTGGTGAGTCTGTCAGCCATGTCTCCCGCTGCGGTGGTGTCCCGCATTCTGGCCGCGATCTTTGGCTGCTATGCCTTCGTCTGGGGCGTGGTGGCGCTGGGCGTGGCGGCGCTGAATGGGGTGGGGGTCGAGTACCATGCCGCCGAGCAGGCGATGATGATATTGGCCTTCATATTGTATCTCGCGCTGTTTCTCTGGACCTTTGCCGCAGCCAGTCTGTGGCGGGTCTGGCTGGTTCTGGTGCCGGGCAGTGCCGTGATGCTGGCGGCCGCCTGGCAGCTGCAGCGCATGATCATCGGATAGGAGCAGAGCCATGCTGAACAACTTCCGCCAATCCATGGCCTGGGTCCACACCTGGTTCGGTCTGGTGCTGGGCTTCGTGCTGATGGTCGTGTTCTTTTTCGGTGCGCTGTCGGTATTCGACCGCGAGATTGATCGTTGGGCGATCCCTGATACGCGCTTCGAGCCGCAACCGCTGCCGTCCTACGACAACCTGCTGAAGCAGGTATTTGCCGATCTCAAACCGCACCCGGTTGACATGGCCGCCACCGCCGGACGGGTAATCGGTGATTTGCCGGCGCCGGAAACCATGCCCATGGTCTCGCTCTACGCCTACACCACGCACCGTGACCCGGTGCTGAGTATTGGTGGGGAGTTTGGTATTCCCAACCAGCCAAAGAACCCGGCGGATGACCATCTGCACGTGCATGGCTGGGCGACCGTCGATCCCCGTAGCGGTGAGATGCTGCCCGACGACCAACTGAAGATCGGCAGCAACTGGTTCTATCCGATGCACTACAGTCTGCAGTGGCACTGGAAGAATATGGGCATCTTTGTGGTGGGCTTGGCCGCGCTGGTGATGCTGGTCGCGCTGGTCACCGGGGTGATCATGCACCGCAAGATCTTCAAGGAATTCTTCACCTTCCGTCCGCGCAAGCGCACCCAGCGCAGCGCGCTGGATCTGCACAACATGAGCGGCGTGGTGGCGTTGCCGTTCCATTTCTTTTTTGCCTTTACCGGCCTGCTGATCTTTGCATCCTTCTATTACTTCCCGGTCTCCGGCACCTTGCTCAAGCCGCTGCATGATCGGCACGAGGTGATCGAGGCTGCGCATACCGGCCTGCCCCATGACGAGGCTGGTGTGCCGGCGCCAATGGCCTCAGTGGACGCGATGGTGGCCGAGGCCAAGCGCATCTGGGCGGCCCGTGACATGGCAGGGGAGGTTGGTCTGCTGACCATCGAGCACCTGAATGACGCCAATGGCTACGTCAGCATCTACCGCGCCGGCAGTGATCGTGTGGCGCTGGTCGGGGAAGGTATTCACTTCAAGGCCAGTACTGGCGAGGTGCTGCGTGAGGACCCGGCGAGTGATCCGATTGGGGCGCTGAACCAGTTTCTGACTGGGCTGCACCTGCAGCACTTCGAGCACTGGATGCTGCGCTGGCTGTATGTGGCGGGTGGTTTGCTGGGCTGCATGTGCATTGCCACCGGCTTTGTGTTCTTTGTCGAGAAGCGCAAGCAGGAGCATGCTCGCCGCGGCCTGCAGGGCTGTCGGCTGGTGGATGCCATGGCGGTCACCACGGTTACCGGCATGCTGCTGGCAACGGTTGCCATGCTCGTCGCCAACCGGCTGCTGCCCGAGGCCATGCCCGGCCGTGGTGAGTGGGAAAAGTGGACATTCTGGGGTGTCTGGCTGCTGAGCCTGTTGCATGCGCTATGGCGTAGCAGGCCAGTGGCCCAGGCGCGGCACAACCCGGCCTGGCGCGAGCAATGCTGGGTAATGGCGCTGCTCTGTGTCGCTGCGCTGTTGCTCAACTGGATCACGACCGGTGATCACCTGCTCAAGACTCTGCTGCTTGAGCCCTACTGGGCAGTGGCCGGCGTCGATCTGAGCCTGTTGGCCTGCGCGCTGGTAGCAGTGTTCACGGCCCGCCGCCTGGCCCGGCCCCTTGAGGTCAAGACCGCTACTCGAGTCGGTGGGGTGGTCTATGAGTAACG
>JAAYHO010000408.1 GCA_012735335.1 Gammaproteobacteria bacterium | reverse complement strand
GTGAACACCTGAGCCACCACCGCCACGGAAATGCCCATGGCCGGATCGTTCATCGAGGCAAAACCCAGCCCCATCTGCATGGCGACGATCTGCCCGGCAATCACATGGATCTGGAACAGCAGCTGCAGCAGAAAGCCCATGCTCGCGCCGATCAGGATCTGCTCGCCAATTACCACCCAGGTACTCAGCGCCAACGGCTCAAGTTGGGGGACGTTAGTGATCTGCGGGGCCACCAGCGCAGTCAGCGCCAGTGCCAGATACAGGCGGATGCGCATCGGCAACAACTGGGTGCCGATCACCGGCATGGTCATCAGTACCGCGCCAATGCGAAACAGCACCCACAGATAGCCAGCAATCCAGCGGCCAATGTCACTGCCCGCCAGTTCGATCATCAGCCGATCAACCCGGGAATACTGTGGTACAGCTGGGTGGTGAATTCGATCAGCTGCCGCACCAGCCAGGGGCCGAGGAAGATGATGGTCATGAAGGTGAACAGCAGGCGTGGCAGAAAGCTCAGGGTCTGTTCGTTGATCTGGGTGGCGGCCTGGAATACCGCCACGGTCAGACCGACGAGCAGGCTCGGCACCACTATCACCGCGACCATGGTGGTAGCCAGCCACAGGGCCTGGCGGAACAGGTCTACTGCTACTTCGGGTGTCATTGGCAGCCTCCTGAAAGTGAAACAACCACCCCGTCATTGCGAGGAGCGCAGCGACGTGGCAATCCAGGGGCCGGGTGCCAGCCGCACGATGGATTGCCGCGCCTCTTCGAGGCTCGCAATGACGGGCTTTGCGCTGCGCAAGTGGCCATGGCTCTACCTAAGTCACCGCAAAACTGGCCGCCAGGGTGCCGATGATCAGCGCCCAGCCATCAACCAGCACAAACAGCATTATCTTGAATGGCAGCGAGATGATCAGTGGCGACAGCATCATCATACCCATCGCCATCAGCACACTGGCCACCACCAGGTCGATCACCAGAAACGGAATGAAGATCATGAAACCGATCTGGAAGGCGGTCTTCAGCTCGGAGGTGACGAACGCGGGAACCAGAATATGGAAAGGCACCTCCTCCGGGCCAGCCAGGTCGGTACGCTGGGCCAGGCGCACGAACAGCTCCAGATCGGTTTCCCGGGTCTGCGCCAGCATGAACTCACGCATCGGCACCCCGGCCTGCTCCAGGGCCTGCTGCGGGGTCAGCTCCTCGCTCAGGTAGGGTTGCAGGGCGCTTTCGTTGATACGCTCGAACACCGGCGCCATGATGAACAGGGTCAGGAACAGCGCCAGGCCCACCAGAATCTGACTGGAGGGTGTGGACTGCAGGCCCAGCGCCTGACGCAGGATGGCAAACACGATGATGATGCGGGTAAAGCTGGTCATCATCATGACGAACGCCGGGATGAACGTCAGCGCGCTCATCAGCAGCAGGATCTGCAGGCTCACCGAGTAGGTCTGCTCGCCCTCGGCGTCGGTCTTCAGGGTGATGGCGGGCAGGCTCAAGGGGTCGCCTGCGGACTGGGCAAAGGCCGTCGGTGCCAGCAGGGTCAATAACAACAGCGCCCAGCGCATCATGGTTTCTGTTCCCTTTTCAGTATCGCCTGCAGCTTGCGGGCAAAATCGCCGCTGCCTGTCTCGGTGTCATCCAGCACCGGCTCATCCAGTACATGCAGGGTGCTGATCCGTCCCGGAGAGATGCCCAGCAGCAGTTGCTGATCACCCACCTGCACCAGTGCCAGGCGATCCCGTGGCCCCAGCGGCAGAGTACTGATCACGCGGATATGCTGACCACCCTGGGGTGCCAGCGGACCCACCCGGCGCATCAGATAACCGAGCAGGAAGATCAGCCCGACCACCACCACCAGGCCCAGGCCCATCTGTGCCAGTTGCCCGGCCAGACTGACACCTGGCACAGGCTCGGCCGCAGCCGCAGTCAGTGGCAGAGCCAGGCCGGCCAACGGGGCGGCAAGCAGCCAGCGCAGGCGCATGTCAGCTCAACTTCTTGATACGTTCGGCCTGACTGATGACATCCGTCAGGCGGATGCCGAACTTCTCGTTCACCACCACCACCTCACCATGGGCGATCAGGGTCCCGTTGACCTTGACGTCCAGCGGTTCACCGGCCAGCCGGTCCAGCTCCACCACCGAGCCCTGGTTCAGCTGCAGCAGGTTGCGGATGGTGATATCGGTATTGCCCACCTCCATGGAAATGGTCACCGGAATATCCAGAATCACATCCAGATTCGGCCCATCAGCGCCACCAAAAAGATCACCTGACGGCCGCGTCGGCGCACCGAACTCCTCCATCGGCGGCTTGGCGACATTGTCCTCCAGCATGGCGTCAATATCATCCTGACTGGCATTGCCTGCCTCGTTCAGCGCAGCCGCCCACTCATCAGCCAGCGCCTGTTCCTCTGCACTGATGTCGTCCTTATTATCCTCAGCCATCTCGCCTGATCCTCACTTGCCCGAATGCTAGTTCGCTTGTCAGAGCCCATACCCCCAGCCGCTCAACGCGGTCGGGTGATCGGCCCCAGAATCTGCAACGCCAGATTGCCCCTGGCTGCGCCCAGTCGCGCCTTGAAGGTGGGCACGCCGTTGGCGCAGAGCACCATGTGTTCCGGCATTTCCACCGGGATCACGTCCCCGGCCTGCATGCTCAACAGGTCACGCAGTTTCAGCTCACGGCGCACCACGGTGGCACTCAACGGCACCTTGGCAGCGGTGATTTCCTCGCGCAGGGCACGCACCCAACGCTCATCGTGCTCGTCGACATCCGACTGCACCCCCGAATCCAGCACCTCGCGCAGCGGCTCGATCATCGAATAGGGCATGGTCACGTGCATCTCGCCACCACCGCCATCCAGTTCGATATGGAAGGTGGACACCACCACCACTTCGCTGGGGCTGACAATGTTGGCCAGCGCCGGGTTGACCTCGGAGTTAACGTACTCGAACTGCACATCCTTGACCGCCTGCCAGGCCTCCTTCAGATCGAGGAAGGCCTGCTCCAGCACCATGCGCACCACCCGCAGCTCGGTGGGTGTGAACTCGCGGCCCTCGATCTTGGCGTGGCGGCCATCACCGCCGAAGAAGTTGTCCACCAGCTTGAATACCAGCCGGGCATCGAGGATGAACAGCGCGGTGCCGCGCAGCGGCTTCATCTTCACCAGGTTGAGACTGGTCGGCACGTATAGGGTATGCACGTACTCGCCGAACTTCATCACCTGCACCCCACCCACCGACACATCCGCCGAGCGGCGCAGCAGATTGAACATACTGATGCGGGTGTAGCGGGCAAAACGCTCGTTGATCATCTCCAGCGTCGGCATGCGCCCACGCACGATACGATCCTGACTGGTCAAATCATAACTTCTGACCCCGCCCGGCTCACTGTCCTGCTCACTGTCAATGATGCCTTCATCCACCCCGTGCAACAGGGCATCGATTTCATCCTGGGAAAGCAGATCTTGAACCGCCATATTGTTTTCCTATTGCAGAACCAGATTGGTAAACAGTACCGACTCTATTCCCGGCTTGCCGAACTCCTGCTGCAGCAGATTCTGTACTGCCAGAGTAGCCTGTTCGCGCAGCTGTTCCTTGCCTTCAGCGGTCGACAGCTCGTCAAAATCAGCGCTGCTGAACAACATCACCAATTGATTGCGAATCAGCGGAGCGTGTTCCGCCACTGCGGCCAGCGCATCAGCATTGCGCCCCATCAATACCACGCTGACCTGCATGTAGCGCTGGCGGCCACCGTGGGCGTAGTTCACGGTAAAGGCCGGCTCCAGCGAGTGATACAGTGCGGGCTGCCTTACAGCCTCCTTCGGTGCCGCCACCTCGCCATCTTCCGTGCCGGACAGCAGCGCATAGGTCAACCCACCGGCGGACAGCAGCAGCGCCACCAGCCCGACACTGACAAGGATCAGCGACTTGCGCTTCTTACCTGCCTGTTCCTGCGGAGCCGCCTGCTGGGCCCCCGCCTGATTTCTCGCCATGACAAATTTCCGTCGCCAGATGCGGATAAGCACCGCTTATATTAAAACCTGCATTGATCGTGCCAGAAGTGGCGTACCGCCAGACTAAGGGGGGATCAGTGCGTTACCGCACAAGGATAAAGGGACGGAGGGGAAATGTCTCACCCTGTGTGAGGGTAACCCTTTTGCAGGAGCCCCCCATTTTGTGGGAGCTCCGCTCTCGGGGCGAATGGTTCGCGGCGGGGTGCCGCTCCTACAGACAGGGTGGGTTGCAACTCACACGTAGTAATCCACCAGGCCACGCAACGGCTGCACCAGACGCTGAGCCGGCTGCTCCGTCAGCTCAGCCTCCAGCGCCCCGCTCTGCCCGCCACGGCCTGCGCCCTGGTCTGCGGAGCGATCAGCCAGCTGACCTTCACCCTGACGCGCCTGCTCACCGGCGGAGCGGTCAGCCACGGTAACCTCGGCCTGCTCCAGCCCCTGGCCGGCAAACATTTCCCGCAGGCGGTGCATCTGCCCTTCCAGCGCTTCACGCACGCCGGGGTTCTGACTGATGAACTGCACCTGCAGCTCCTGGCCACGGTTCTGGATATGGATTTCCAGCGGGCCCAGCTCCGCCGGGTCCAGTTGAATCTCCACACTGCGCAGGTTCTGGCTGGACATCCACATCACCCGCTCCACCATCGCCTCACCCCAGCTCTGGTGGCCGAAGGGCACAGCAGCCGGTTGCATCGCACCTGCTACCGGACGGGCAGTCAGAGCGGCGGAGCCAGTCTGGGCCGCAGACCGATGAATACCTTCCAGCCCATCGACTGCATCAGTATCCGCGCCACGTCCGCTACCGGCACCCTCGATCTGCTCCACCAGCTTGCCGAACAGCGCTGCTGCGCCCGGGCTGGCTTCCGCCGCGCTGCGCTGCAGCAGGGTACTGAAGTCCAGGGCGCTCTGTTGGGTCTGTTGTGTCTGCTGAATCTGCCCCTGCTGCGCGCTGAGCTGGTTGCCCTGCTGCACAGCACTGGTAAGCGCCTTCTGACTGCTGTCGGCGGACTGCTCACGCAGGGATAATACCCGTGGGCGCTCGCCCTCCAGCAATAGCTCAGCGTCACCATCGCCTATCGCTGCGACCCCGGCGCGCTCACCGGTCAGGCGCGTATCGCCATTCAGCACAGGCTCACCCTCCAGCACAGAGGCCGACACCCGCTCCGCCCCCGGCACAGCGACAGGAACAGCAGCTGCGGGAGTCTGCGCTGCCGTCGCCGGTCGGGCGCTGTCCTGCTGCAGCAGTTGCATCCACTGGCTGATCACCGCCAGCGCATCCTCGGCCACCGGTTCGGCGCCATCGTCCGGCAACTGCTGCAGCCAATCCTGCACCTCCAGCGGCAAGCTGTTGCCGCTGGCGGCAAGGCTGGTCTGCTCCAGACTGGCCAACTGCTCCGAACTCATCTGCTGGATAGCCGCCTCCAGTTCCGAAGGCAACTGCTCGGCCAACATGGCGGAAAAAGCCTCGGCATCACCCGCAGTCAGCGGCAGCCGGGAGCTGGACTCGGCACCGGAGGCGCGCAAATCGGAACTGAATAGAGCCATCAAGGCCTGGCTGGTGGACATCTGAACTCTCCATGAAATGCATGCACGTACGCATACTGCAGAGAATGGAGCAAGTTCCGGGCCAGACTGCCCCCGCCGTCATTGCAAGCGAAGCGCGGCAATCCGGTGGGTGCAGAATACTCCGAGGCCCGTGGATTGCCACGTCGCTACGCTCCTCGCAATGACGGCGGGGATTGGGCGGTGTTTTGAGGAGGCAGTCTGCCGACCCTCGCCTACCCGCAACGGCCATTGCACCCCCACCCCGTCATTGCGAGCGAAGCGCGGCAATCCAGTGGGCGCAGGATACTCCGAGGACCATGGATTGCCACGTCGCTACGCCCCTCGCAATGACGGCGGGGGCAGTATGATTCCTGTACGACTTATTGCTGGGAGCGGTCGCGGTGGGTAAACAACCGCTGGGTCAGTTCGTCGAGCAGTTTCTGTTCCTGCTTGTCGGCCCGGGCGCGGGCTTCCTCCTGGTAGCGTTCGATCAGCTTGCGCAGGGCTTCGACCCGTTGATAGCGCTGCCGCCAGTTCTCCCGCGCTCGCTGCAGGCTTTCCTGGTGCCAGTTCAGCGTCTGGCGCTGCTGTTCCATGGCGGTCTGCATCTGGCTCATGAAACCCTGGTAGTTGAGCAGCCAGTCCCGGCCAACGCCCTGGCTGCCGCGCTGCGTCCAGCCCTTTTCATATTCTCCGGCATAGTGCTCCAGATCCTGCAGGCGGGTGGTTGCTTCGTCCAGTTGCCGCTGGCATTCGCCCAGGGTGCGGGCGGCCTTGCGCTCCTCGTCCAGCGCCATATCCAGCACCGGTGCCATGCGCCGTATGCGGGGGTCACTCATTGATC
>JAAYHO010000407.1 GCA_012735335.1 Gammaproteobacteria bacterium | reverse complement strand
TCGTGACCGATCGCAAGATCGATATCGGCGCCTTCGACTCCCCTACCTTCACCGGTCTGCTGGTCGGCGAGCTGCAGCAGGTCGGCAAGAAGGACCTGCGGGTGGTCACCCATGAGCCGCTGTCCAATGGCGACGGTCTGAACGTGCTGGTCAAACGCGAAGTGGTGGGTTTCCGCGCCAATATCGCCCAACAGCTACGTACCTTCGAGGAATACGGCCAACCACGCTGGGAGTACCGCATCGAACCCAACGAGTTGCCGGAACAGTTACGCCGGGCACGTCTGCCCCAGGCGCTGAACCGCAACCTGGATCACAACTGGCAACAGGCTTTGCTGAAAACCTCGGCGGAGCGGCGGATCGGCCTGCGCTGGCAGGTTGAACTGGCCGAAGACAGGCTGACCCTGTCTGCTACCAGCGAGGAAGGCATTACCGTCAGCAGCGAGTTGAGTGGCCCCTTCGAGCCGGCCAAACAGCCGGAAAAGGCACTGGAGCAGCTGCGTGATGTGCTCAGCCAGCTGGGTACCACCAGCTATCATGCCGAGCAGGTAGAAATGCGCGGTGACTTCGCGCCCTTTGTACCCAACTCCCAGCTCAAGACCCTGCGCCGGGAGCTGATCGAGCGTCTCAGCCAGGCCCGTATCGCCGCCTTCCCCCATGGCAGCCGCAAGCCGGTCAGCGAGCCGCCACCGGTCTATCCGCAATCACACCTGAGCTTTCTGGCCAACGTGTATAAC
The DNA here is from genome assembly GCA_012735335.1 of Gammaproteobacteria bacterium. Taxonomy (GTDB): domain Bacteria; phylum Pseudomonadota; class Gammaproteobacteria; order Pseudomonadales; family Pseudomonadaceae; genus Halopseudomonas. The sequence goes on along the minus strand of JAAYHO010000407.1, from coordinate 8,129 downwards.
CACCAGGCCCGGGCCTTCTATCAGCGCTACGGCGTGCAACTGATCGATGCGGCCTACGAGGCCCACGAGGAACCCGGCGAGGTGCCGGTGATGATCACCAAGCACTGCCTGCGTTTTTCCTTCAACCTGTGTCCGAAACAGGCCAAAGGGGTCACCGGCGTACGTACCAAGGTAGCGCCCATGCAGCTGGTGCACGGGGATGAAGTGCTGACACTGAAGTTCGACTGCAAACCCTGCGAGATGCATGTGATCGGCAAGATGAAGGGGCATATCCTCAATCAGCCGCAACCGGGCAGCAATATCGTCGGCTCGATCACCCCGGAAGACCTGCTCAAGACCATTCCCCGCCGGGCGCCCCACTGAGGGCCGCGAACAACTGCTCGACACTCTCCCTGGGGAGAGGCCGAGCAGGTTGTTGCTTCAGCTACAGTACAGCAGAACAGTCCGGCAGCGGTTCCCGGGAGACGGGATTTTCTACCGGCAGGAAGTCCCGGGTAAATGCGCATCCATAATCCGGATCGGCTACCACCTCCGGATCCAGCACCTCATCACCTTGCGGCTTGATTCCGAAATTAACCCACACCAACCAGTCCCGCATGGCCTCAACCACCTCATTGGCGGCAAAATCGCAATGACCCGGCGCGCGAATGGCCCGCTGTACCAACAGATGGTCGTTGCCATGCTCCTGCGCACGCTCGCGGTACAGCTGCTGATGGCGGAAAGGCACATAGAAATCCCCCAGGGTATGCATGGTCAGCACCGGCACATCGAACTCCCCGTTGACCAGCGGAATCCAGCGCACCCCATCGTCCCGCAGGGGGTTGGCATCTTCATCAGCAGTGACCCGGGCGATATTATCGTTGAATTCCTGCTCTTCCGGAGTGATCGGTCCGGTGCTCCAGCGGTAGACCTGGTCCTGGTTACCGTAACCGTTGAGCGCCAGAATGCCGTTGATATCGCCAGAAGAGCCTCCGGTGCCCAGTACGATGCTCTGTAGCGGGCCAGCAAATCCGTATTCGAAGATCGGGCGCTCTCCCCCACTCAGGTTTTCAGCAATGGCCATCAGACGCTCTCCCTCGACCCCCTTGGGCGAGGTCCAGTCCGGCATACCAAGCCCATCCTGATTGAACAGGGCATCGACTATCGGCCCCGGACGCACCAGTATGTTGGCCCCACCGAAGTTCTGATACTCCCCGACCAACTCCTGGAATCTGGAGTAGTCCTCATTCCCATAACCGGACAGCTCCATCATCACCCGAGGATAATCCCCCAGCCACTGAAACTGATTTTGCTCGGACTGACAGAAAGGCGCAGCACCGGCATAGTCCACCTTGAACTGAGTGCGCTCGCGGTTTTCACGATCAATGGCAGCGGCGGCAATATGCCCACCCATGGAAAAGCCGGAGATAAGGAAGCGATCCGGCTGGTTATACTGTTCGCCGTAATCACGCAGGATATAGTTCACTGCTTCCAGAGCCAGCTTGTTGGTATCTTCCAGACCGGCACGGGCATCGTAATAGTTGGCCGAGTAGGAGGACGCTGCCCAGGCATACCCGAACCCCAGTACCACCCGGCGCCAGGCCTCATTCGGCACACTCAGCGGAAGCTCCTCGCCCTCCCCCGCATAGCCATGGGTATACATCACCAGCGTGCCACCGTCCCAACCCTCAGGTACCTCGACCGCGTACACGGCATCGCCCTGCAGGCCCTCATAGATACCGCTATATCGACTGGTGGGCATATCGGGGAGCGCAGCAATCTCGCTCTCCACCGGCACAAAAACGCGCTCATCATGCGCTCTTGTCAGCTCGTCAGGCCCCCCGGGTGAGCTGCTGGAACTACTGCTACTGCTGCCACCAAGACAACCACTGAGCAACAATGCAGTCATGGAAAGGGGAATTGCTGCGGTAAACCAGGAATGCTTACGCACGTGACACCTCCATTTATTCTTATTTTTGTACCTCAGCCAACAGGATAGCCAAGCAATTTCGAACTGTCGTCAAGGCTGCATGATTTGGCGGCCACCGGACAGCCCCCCGAATTGGGACTGTTCATTGCAGATAATGGCTTCAAAGTGCCGCAGGGACACCTCGTAAGCCCCATCCGATGGCAAGGTTGATCGGATGGGGCTCCGGCCAATGCCGGCGCCGGGAAGTGTTCACTCTAGGTTTTCAACCCCAACCGCCGCGCCAGCTTGTGCAGGTTGCTGGCATCCAGCTCCAGCAGCCGGGCGGCGGCGCTCCAGTTGTCCTCGGTGGCGGCCAGAGCGAGGCGAATCTGTTCGCGCTGGCAGGCCTCCACGCTCAGGCGCAGGGGTTGTATCTCTCCTTCCGCCACGGCTGCTGCGGGCTGACTGGTATCCGTCATGGCAGTGCCACCAATCGGAATATCCAGCAAGGCGGCATCCAGTGACAGCATCGCCTGGCGTGAGCCATTGCGCCCCAGCGCCTTGATCGCGGCGCGGCTTATGACGTGCTCCAGTTCACGCACGTTACCCGGCCAGTCATAATTGAGCAGAGCCTGCTCGGCGTCGGCGGACAGTCGCAGGCTGCGTACGCCAAGGCGGGCGCGGTTGAGCTCGAGAAAGTGTCCGGCCAGCAACAGCACATCGTTGCCCCGCTCGCGCAGTGGTGGCACCGGTACCGGATATACCGACAACCGGTGATAGAGGTCGGCGCGGAAGTCTCCCTTGGCCACCGAGTCGGCCAGATTGCGGTTGGTGGCGGCGATGATGCGCACATCCACCCGCAGTGGCTGGTCGGCCCCCAGACGCTGGATTTCGCCGTTCTGCAGGGTGCGCAGCAGCTTGGCCTGGACATGCAGCGGTAACTCCCCTACCTCGTCGAGAAACAGCGTGCCGCCATTGGCCGCATCAAAACGTCCGGCCCGGTCACTGGTAGCGCCGGAGAAGGCGCCCTTGACGTGACCGAACAGCTCGCTTTCCGCCAACGACTCGGGCAAGGCTGCACAGTTGACCTGCACCAACGGCTTGTCTGCCCGGGGCGAGTGGCGATGCAGCCAGTGGGCAAACAACTCCTTGCCCACCCCGGTTTCGCCGGTGATCAGCACGGTCAGGTCCGAGTCGGCGACCACGGCCAGCTCGTCCAACAGGCGGGTTACAGCCGGACTGCTGCCGACAATGCCGTGCTGCTGCAACCCCGGCAGAGCCCGGCTCTCGTCCGCACGTACCATGCGCAGGGCGCGGTTCTCCTGCTCCAGCCGGGTAACCCGCAACAGCCCCTCAATCAGCGGCAGCAGGCGCTGCAGCTTCTGCCGGGCGCGCTCATCAAAAGTGCCCGCTTCCAGTGCATCCAGCGTAAGCGCACCCCACAGCTCACCCTCCACATACAGACTCACGCCCATACAGTCGTGCACCGGCAGGGCCTCACCGGGACTTTCATCCAGCAGGCCGTCGTAGGGGTCGGGCAGCGGACTGTCAGATTCGAACCAGGTGATCTCCCGACGGGATAACAGCGCCGACAGACGGGGATGACGGGCAATATCGAAGCGACGTCCCAGAGCATCCTGCACCAGCCCCACTGCCGCTACCGGGCGGAGTGAATCATCCTCGCGCTGCAACAGCACCACCGCGCCGCAGATGAAAGTTTCCCGCAATACCTGCACCAGCCGCTCCAGACGAATGGCGGCTGGCAGCTCGGCAACAAGGTCAGGTAAAAGAAAATCTTCAATCATGGTCATAACCACCCTATAAGGTTCAGACAACCATACCGCTATAGGGTATATATTACCAGTATCAGTTAATACTCTTATATATCAATGACTTGACCATGGCATAGCATTTGCTTGGCTATACTCAAGCCTCGCACCAGCGAAACCCCGTGCCAGAGCTTGACCCACCATCCATCCTGATCATGGAGCATTCATCATGTCGCAAGCGTTCCCCCCTGCATTGGACACGGACAAGTTCGCATCCAATACCTGGGTCAGCACCCCAACTGATCAGGTGATAGAACACATCCTGGTCCATTACCATCAGCGCCACCGCGAGCAACTGCCGGAACTCATCAGCCTGGCAAGACGGGTCGAGCAGGTGCATGGCGACCACCCAGCGTGTCCGCAGGGGCTGGCCGACCACCTGTCTGATATGAAGCAAGCACTGGAAAGCCACATGCTCAAGGAAGAACAGATACTCTTCCCAATGCTGCTGCGCGGTGAGCAGAGCCTGGCGAAAGGCCCGATCAGCGTGATGCGTTTCGAACACGGGCAGCATGACGAGGGGCTCGACAAGCTGCGTGCGCTGACCAGCAATAACCAGCTGCCGGCCCATGCCTGCACTACCTGGCGTACTCTGTATCAGGGCCTGGAGCTATTCTGCCAGGAGTTGGCGCAACATATACAGTTGGAGAATGAGGTCCTTTTTACCCGCTGAAAGGCAGCGGCGGCTAGAGCACAAACATGCTCTTGGCACAGATCACCAGCAGCATGGCATGCAGCAGCAGGCTGACATTCAACCAGTGCATGCCGCGCTCACCGATACGCTGACTGCGTCTGAGGAAGATCAGTGCCGCATAGTGGCCTATGATCATGAAGGCCAGCAGTATTTTCAGCGACAGCAAGGTAGCGAAGGTGCTGGACAGGGGGTTGGCCAGCAGACTGCGGTAGGGCCAGACCAGGGTCAGACCCGCCCCGTAGAGCACAATGGCGACAACATGGATAACATGGCGTGCCTGCTGCCCCAGGACCGGGCCAAGCAGAGCGCGCACCGAAGGGTCCAGGCGTTGCGCCGCTGGAGCAAGAATCAGCACCTGGAAGAACAGCGTGCCGATAAAGGCGATAGCCGCGAGCAGGTGCAGTGTTTTGATCAGTAGATAGGTCATGTTTTTTCCAGTCGCCAGGCGGAGCAGGTACCACCGGAACATTGCCCCGGCGGCGCGGGAAAAAGCATAACAAGCAATCAGGAGATTTTCATGCAGGATCGTCGTACCACACTGCCCACGCTATTCGCCCTGGGCTTCCGCCCCCTGTTTCTGGCGGGCGCGTTGTTTGCGGTCATCGCTGTGCCCTTGTGGATTGCCGCTTTCCTCGGGCATATCGACTTCACCCCTGCCGGCGGCTGGCTGACCTGGCACCGGCATGAAATGGTCTTCGGCTTCGGTATGGCCATTGTCGCTGGCTTCCTGCTTACCGCGATTCAGGCCTGGACCGGCGTACCGACCATCACCGGGATGCCAGTACTGCTGATTGCCACGCTATGGCTGGCCGGACGCCTGGTATGGCTGTTCAATGCCCCGCTGTGGTTACTAGTTCCGGTGGATCTGTTGTTTCTGCCGCTGGTGGCGTTGGCCATCGGCCGCCTGCTGTGGAAGGTCAAGCAGACCCGCAATTATCCGGTGCTGGTCATGCTGTTGCTGCTGACGCTGTGTAACGCGCTGGCATTGGCCGGTCTGGCCGACAACGACTTCGCACTGCAGCGCCACGGCGCGGTGGCTGCGCTCTGGTTGATCGCGGGACTGATGGGCTTGATTGGTGGACGGGTGATTCCCTTCTTTACCCAGCGCGGCCTGGATCTGCAGGATCCGATAAACGCCCTGCCCCGGCTGGATAACCTGCTCATGGCCGGCAGCATCTTTGTTGCCCTGCTGATGTTGACCGGTGTCGGCTTGAGACCATCTCCGTGGCAGGCTCCGATCTATCTGATTCTCGGGTTGGGCCATCTGGTGAGACTGCTGCGCTGGCATCACCCTAAAGTATGGACAGTGCCGCTGCTGTGGTCACTGCACCTCTCCTATGCCTGGCTGGCGCTGGCACTGATTGCCATGGCGCTGTGGCACGGCGGCTGGCTACTCGGCTTCAGTCAGGCGACTCACCTGCTGGCCATCGGGGGCATGGGCGGCATGATTCTGGCGATGATTTCCCGTGTCAGCCTGGGGCACACCGGACGCCCGCTGCGGCCTGCCGCCGCCATGAGCATGGCTTTTATCCTGCTCAACCTGGCGGTTCCACTACGGGTGTGGCTGAGCATTCCCATGCCCACGACCGGATATTGGCTGGCTGCGCTGTGTTGGGCCGCTGCCTTTGCATTGTTCGTCTGGCATTACACGCCGATCCTGCTGGCGCCACGGCCGGATGGCCGGCCGGGCTAACCACTCGTTTCAGCTATAGAAGCGGGCAAAGGCATCGACCGGCTCGCGGGGCATCTGCAGGGCGTTCTCCCGAGCGCCCTCATCCTCGAACCCGAGTGACACACCGCAGGCAAGAATCTCCTCGTCTCCCAGTTCCAGATGCTGCCGGACAATATGGTGCAGATCAGCAAAAGCCGCTTGCGGACAGGTATGCAAACCCTGACCACGGGCCGCCAGCATGATGTTCTGCAGAAACATGCCCAGATCCATGAAACTACCGGTATTCAATCGACGATCCGTGGTCACCATAATGCCCACTGGCGCGTCAAAGAAGGTGAAGTTGCGCAGCATCTGTCGCTGACGCCCTGCCATATCCTGCCGGTCAATGCCCAGCACCTCGTACAGGCTGTAACCGCACTGACGACGACGGCTGAGGTAGGGTTCCACCCACTGATCCGGGTAATAACTGTATTCAGGAATACAGCTCTGCGTATGATCCCGCGCCTCGGCCCGCATGGCCTCTCCCAGCACCCGCAACGCATTGCCGGTCACCACATGCACTCGCCAGGCCTGTACGTTATTGCCACTCGGCGCGCGGGCTGCCAGCTCCAGAATATGCCGAACAACGCTCTGGGGAACCGGAGTTGGCAAGAAGGAACGCACCGATTTGCGCGACCGTATTGCTTCATCAACCTGCATGGGCTTGTTCTCCTCAATAGCAGGGCAGCCAATCGGCTGCCCAATCAGCCTTACCAGAATTTGAAGGTATACCCGACCATCAGACGGTTCTCGTCATTATCCACGGTGTGGCTGCCGCGATAATGGACGTTACGCCAGCGCAGATAGACATCCTTGAGCGGGCCGGTTTGCACTACGTAGGTAATATCCGTGTTGAATTCACGTTCGCTGGCATCGGCATTGCCTACCTGGAAGTTATCGCCGCGCAAAAAACGGCTCATCAGGGTCAGCCCCGGCAACCCATAATCGGCAAAATTCAGGTCGTAACGCAGCTGCCAGGTATCCTCTTCGGCATACAGGAAATGGTGATAGGTTACGGTGGCAAACGCCCATGGGTCGGTACCGCCCCCAAGAAATGGCATGCCGGTTCTGCCGCTCTGATTCTGATAGCTCACGCCCAGGTTATGCCCCTTGTAGCCCAGGGTAAACATGCTGCCCAGGGTACGGTTATCAACGCCGCTATTCCCCTCTTCTTCACTATGGAAGTAGCGCACCTCACTCTTGAGACGCCAGTTTTCCGATAGCGGCTGGGTATGAATCAGGTTCACATATTGCTGGTTATAGTTGTCCTCCAACTCTGCGTAGTAATAGGTGGCACGCAGATTTGCCGAGGGGTCATAGGTCACACCCGCATAGGTGAAGCGGTCAGTCGGTTTACTGGCTATCAGACCTCCGCCGGGCGCGAAGGAAAACATGGTCAGGTCTTCACCGTCGGTGGAATCACGCAGTCGGGTGCTGCGGAACTGGCCAGCGGTCAGGGTCAGCTTGTCCAGATCACGAGAGACAATCTGTGCGCCATCAAAGGTCTGCGGCAACAGTCGAGTATCGTTGCGAAAAGACAGCGGCAATAGCGATTCGTGAGTCCCCACGGTCAGCACACTCTTGCCCGCTCGGGCCTTGGCCGTCAGGCCAAGCGAGCTGTAGTGGTCGGCCGCCTTGCCATCGTCCTGTACCAGCAGTGCGCCGGTGCCACTGGTGCCCCCGCCTGAATCCAGTTTGATGCCGGTCAGCCCAAGCGCATCCACGCCGAAGCCGACCGGGCCTTCGGTATAACCGGAGTTGAAGCGCAACATGAAGCCCTGCCCCCATTCCTCCAACTTGTGTTTGCCGCTGGGGTGATCTTCACGCCAGTCGCGATTCATATAGAAGTTACGCGTTTCCAGACTCAGGTGGCTGTCGTCGATGAAGTCAGCCATGGCTGGGAGAGCGACGCAGGCAGACAGAACCGCGCCGGTTATTGATAGATGTTTCGTATGCATGATTAGCCTCTGTTGTTATTTTCCATGTCGATCAGGTACTGCATTCCTT
>JAAYHO010000406.1 GCA_012735335.1 Gammaproteobacteria bacterium | reverse complement strand
CCAGCAGGATGCGGCGGATCTGCTCGCGCTCCAGGGCATCCACGGCGCAGGCCACCGCCAGATAGGTCTTGCCGGTACCCGCAGGGCCGATGCCGAAGTTGATGTCGTGCTCCTGGATCGAGCGCACATAGGCCTGCTGGTTCGGCCCGCGGGGCTGGATGGTCATGCGCTTGGTGCGCAGTACCACCGGCTGGTGGTGCTCGTTCTGCTGCAGCGCCTCGCTGAGGTTTTCCAGTCCGGACTCCTGCAGGTACAGGTGCACGGTTTCCGGTGCCAGGTCCCGGTTGTCCCGGGTCTCGCGGTACAGCTGGCGCAGTACCGCCTCGGCGGAGCGGGTGATGGCGGGGTCGCCGATCAGTTCGAAATGATTGCCACGATTACGCACCTCGATACCGAGGCGCTGTTCGATCAGGCGCAGGTTTTCATCAAACTGGCCGCAGAGACTGGCGAAACGCCGGGAGTCCACGGGCTCGATACTGAAACGATGGATAGTCAAGGGAACGTTCAAATTGATCTGTGGATGGCCGTATGGCAGTAGGAAAGGCACAGCATAGCGCGCAAAATGCCCCCTGCAAAGCCGGGCGGCACGGGCCGCCGGCTGCAGGGGAATGTGTCGGTCAGTGCAGGGTTTCGGTGAGCAGGCTGCCGCGCAGGGAGTGGGGCAGGGCCTCGTCGATGTGCAGGTCGACAAACTGGCCGATCAGGCTCGGATTGTCGCAGCGGAAGTTGACCACCCGGTTGTGTTCGGTGCGGCCCTGCAGCATGCCCGGGTCCTTCTTCGAATAGTCGGTGACCAGCACCCGCTGGGTAGTGCCGACCATACGCCGACTGTTCTCGAAGCCCTGCTGATTCAGCCGGGCCTGGAGGATCTGCAGGCGCTGTTTCTTCACTTCTGCCGGAGTATCGTCGGCCAGCTCCGCCGCCGGGGTACCGGGGCGGGCGCTGTAGATGAAGGAGTAGGAGAAGTCGAAACCGACTTCTTCCACCAGTTTCATGGTCTGCTCGAAGTCCCGATCGGTCTCGCCGGGGAAACCGACGATGAAGTCCGAGCTGAGGATGATATCCGGCACCGCCGCCTTGAGCTTGCGGATGCGCGATTTGTACTCCAGCACCGTATGGTTGCGCTTCATTCCGGCCAGCACCCGGTCGGAGCCGGACTGCACCGGCAGGTGCAGGTACTTGACCAGCTTGGGCACCTCGGCGTGGGCGCGGATCAGGCTGTCGGAGAACTCCAGCGGGTGCGAGGTGGTGTAGCGGATGCGGTCGATGCCGTCGATCTCGGCAATCACCCGGATCAGGTCGGCCAGGTCGGCAATGCCGCCGTCATGGGTATCGCCCCGGTAACCGTTGACGTTCTGCCCCAGCAGGGTGATCTCGCGCACGCCGTTCTCGGCCAGGTGCACACACTCGGCCAGCACATCATCAAACGGGCGGCTGACTTCCTCGCCACGGGTGTAGGGCACCACGCAGAAACTACAGTACTTGCTGCAGCCTTCCATGACCGAGACATAGGCGGTCGGACCATCAACCCGGGGCTCGGGCAGGCGGTCGAACTTCTCGATTTCCGGGAAGGACACGTCGACCTGGGCGGTGCCGGTGGTGCGTGCAGCGTTGATCATCTCCGGCAGGCGGTGCAGGGTCTGGGGACCGAACACCACGTCCACATAGGAGGCGCGGTCACGGATGGCGGTGCCTTCCTGGCTGGCCACGCAGCCGCCGACGCCGATGATCAGTTCGGGGTTCTTGTCCTTCAGCGGCCGCCAGCGTCCCAGCTCGGAAAACACCTTCTCCTGCGCCTTCTCACGAATCGAGCAGGTATTGAGCAGGATGACGTCAGCCTCCTCGGGGCTGTCGGTCAGCTCCATTTCCTGATATTCGCCGAGCAGGTCTGCCATGCGCGAGCTGTCGTACTCGTTCATCTGGCAACCGTGGGTCTGGATAAAAAGTTTCTTGGCCATGGGGTCCATGCGGGTAACGGGTGGAGAAAAACGGCGATTATACACGCTTGACCGGGTGAATGTGATGGCGCCCGGCTCCGCTCATCGACAGTAACCCCGGTGCAGATATGCTATGCTCCGCGACCTTCAATCCGGCGCCCCAGGCGCCCGGCTTTCCCAGACACCCTGTGTGATGTGTGAAACCATGAGCAAAGACAAGCAGCAGCCCATCTTTCGGGTGATTTTTCTCAATCAGGGCCAGGTGTTCGAGATCTACGCCCGGCAGATCTACCAGAGTGAACTGTGGGGTTTTCTGGAGATCGAGGAGCTGGTATTCGGCGAGCGTTCGCAGATGCTGGTCGATCCGGGTGAGGAAAAGCTCAAGAGCCAGTTCGAAGGCGTCAACCGCAGCTTTATCCCGCTGCATGCCATCGTGCGTATCGATGAAGTAGAGCGGGCCGGTCAGGCCAAGATCAGCGAAGCCAAGGGCGGCGGCAATGTCATGTCCTTCCCGATGCCCCCAGGCCCGGGGCCAAGCCAGGGATAATACCCCCCTCTCCCCTTGCGGGGCGAAAGCGGAAAAAGCGAAGCACTGCTTCGCCCGCTTGAGCGCCCTGAGTTCTACGAAGGGCCGGGGCGCGGAGCGGGGTAGGGTAGAGGAAAAGGGGCTTGCACAGGCAATCCCCCTCTCCCCTTGCGGGAGAGGGGAGAGGGGGAAGGAGCATTACTCCGCCACTTCCTGCACTTCCTGCTCTTCCTCCACCACCGGCTGCAACCTGCGCAGCTGCTCCTCACGGATATGCCGCAGATAATTGCGGAACAGCGTACCCAGCACCTGGGTCGCGGCAGCCACTTCCTCTTCGCTCATCTCTTCGGTCAGTCGGTCGCTGGCGTCCATCGCTGCTTCGTTGCCGTTGACCGCTGCCATTTTCAGCATGATATAGGCCTGCGGCAGATTGCGTTCCACCCCTTCGCCGGTGACATGCATCAACCCGAGACGGTACTGAGCATCCGGATGCCCCTGAATGGACGCGCGCTCGTACCATTGCAGGGCGGTGGGCAGATCCTGCTCGGTGCGTTCGCCGTGATAGTACAGCTCACCCATCTCGAACTGGGCCTGCATGTCTTCGGCTTCGGCCATCTCCCGGCAGTTCGCCAGTGCCAGCGCCAGGCTGTCATCATCCACCCGGTTGAACGCGCAGCGTTCCTCGGTGCTGATCAGCAGCGGCTCGTCGCTCTGGGCCAGGGCGCTGGTGGCACTGGTACCCAGACCGAGCAGGGCGAAGAGCAGGAGGAAAGGCCGGACGGAGCTGGTGATCATGGCGGAGCCCATTGACTGAAGGCGATGCCGCCATTGTGCGCCGGTTTGCGCCTGAGGCCAACCGCCAGCGGGGCTGGCGGCGATCCGCAGGGGGGCTGCCAGCCTCATAGGGCAGCGAAGGCGCGCTCGGCGGCGTCCAGCGTCAGTTGCAGCTCGGCCTCGCCGTGGGCAATGGAGGTAAAGCCCGCCTCGTAGGCGCTGGGAGCGAAGTAGACGCCCTGATCCAGCATCAGGTGGAAGAACTTCTTGAAGCGCTCGGCATCGCTGGCCATTACATCATCGAAGGTCTGGAT
>JAAYHO010000405.1 GCA_012735335.1 Gammaproteobacteria bacterium | reverse complement strand
CCAGAAAGTCGTGCAGACCGGTGGCAATGGTCAGCTCGTCGATGCGCCGACGGCGCTCCGCCGCATCATGGCCGAACAGCCGGGCAAAGAACTGCAGGTTCTCCTCCACCGACAGCGTCGGGTAGAGATTGCGCCCCAGCCCCTGGGGCATATAGGCGATCTTCGGGCAGACCTGATTGCGATGGCGACGCTCGGCCATATCGCCGCCGAGCACCTGCACACTGCCCTGCTGGATACGCCGGGAGCCGGAGATCAGCGCCAGCAGGCTGGATTTGCCGACCCCATCCGGGCCGATCAGCCCGACCATGCAACCGGCGGGCAACTGCAGATCCACCCCGGCCAGCGCCCGGGTCTTGCCGTAGTCGAGTTGAACGCCCTGCAGCCGGGCGACGAAGTCAGTCATCGGCCAGCAGCTTCATCAGCTCGCCCGATACCTCCAGCTCCGGTGGCCAGGGCGCGTTGGCATCCAGCTTCAGCCAGGCCACGCCGGGCACCCCGGTCTTGACCTGTTCCAGATAGCGCTCCAGCAGCGCCGGAGGAATCTGTGCGCGTACCCGGAACATCAGTTTTTCCCGCTCGCTGGCGGTTTCCACGGTCTTGGGGGTGAACTGGGCCTGACTGGCGACGAAGGACACCCGGGCCGGGATCGGATGCTCCGGCGCGGTATCCAGCACCAGCCGGGCCTCACTGCCCAGCGCCAGACGCCCCGCGGCCACCTCGGGCACGAAGAAGGTCATGTACACATCGGCCAGATCCAGCAGGTTCAGCACCCGGCCACCGGCGCCCAGCACCTCGCCCGGCTGTGCCACCCGCACCTGCACACGCCCGTCCCGCGGAGCCTTGAGCTCGCTGTCAGCCAGGTCGGCCTCGACGCGATTGATGGTCGCCTGCATGGCGGTGACCCGGGACTCGGCCCCGGTCTGCTGGGCCTTGGCTGCCTCCACCGCGGCCTGGGCTGCCAGCACCTGGGCGCGGGCCGCTGCTACCGCCGCCTCGGCACTGTGGGCCCGGGCCCGATCGTCATCCAGTTGCTGACGGGATACCGATCCGTCCCGGGCCAGCACCTCGGTACGCGCCTGACGCTGGGATGCGGCATGCAGTTCCGCCTGACGCTGTACCACCACCGCCTCCATCGCTGCCACGTCGCTTTCCCGCAGGCTGATCTGCGCCTTGGCCGCCGCCACCGCATGGATGGCTTCCTGATGTCCGGCCCGAGCCTCCTCCAGCTGGGCTTCCAGGGTATCTATCTGCATCCGCGCCAGCACCTGCCCGGCCTGCACGAAGTCACCCTCGCGCACCAGAATTTCCTCGACCCGGCCCGGCAGTTTGGTGGCGATATCGTTCTCGGTCGCCTCGATGCGCCCGTTACCGCTGACAAAACCCTCACCCGGGCCCTGCTGGTGATACTGCGACCAGCCATACCAGGCCAGCAGCGCCAGAACGCCAACCACCAGAGGAATAAGAACACGCTTGTTGGACAACACCGACGATGACATAGGCAACCCTTGCAATGAACGAAATCAACGCGGCCACACCCGCCGCCACCTCAACCATAAGCCAAACGGCAAGACAAAGTGATGTCCTGGGTCAATTGCTTGCGGGTCTTCCCAAATCACCGCCCCGGGAACGTCGAGCACCAGCTCGATGAGCGGCGTCAGCCCGCACCCTCTGTGCTTGCCGGTAGCCTGCGGACGAGCTGGTGCTCGTCCCTCCCAGAGTGTTCCATCTCGACACAGCGCACTATCAGCCAAACCCAACTTGCCGGGATGGAACCCGGCACTCCATCAATACGCCGCCTCTTCTCTCCTACCTTAACCCACCACCTGAAACCGCCGCAATCTCAGAGCATTACCTAGCACGAAGACACTGGACAGAGCCATGGCCCCTGCTGCAAACATCGGTGACAACAGCAAGCCGAAGGCCGGGTACAACACCCCGGCGGCCACCGGAATCAGCGCGGTGTTGTAGGCGAAGGCCCAGAACAGGTTCT
>JAAYHO010000404.1 GCA_012735335.1 Gammaproteobacteria bacterium | reverse complement strand
GGCCAGTGTGGTGTCGGCGTTGCGCGCGGGTACCGCCGATATTGGTGTGGCGGTCGGTTTCGACAAGCATCCACGCGGCGCCTTCAACCCAAAGCCGGCTGACTGGGGTCTGGAGGACTGGTACGGCGAGACCGGGCTGATGCTGACCACCCAGTTCTTCGCCCTCAAGACCCAACGCTATATGTATGAGCATGGGATTACCGAGGACGCGCTGGTGCGCGTGGCCCAGCGTGCCTTCCGCAATGGCGCCATGACACCCCACGCCTGGCGTCAGCAGGAGCTGAGCTACGAGGATATCGCCCGTTCCATGCCGGTGAACCTGCCGCTGCGCAAGTATATGTTCTGCAACCCGGCCGAGGGTGGCGCTGCGTTGGTTCTGTGCCGGGCCAGTGAGGCCCACCGCTATACCGACCGGCCGGTACTGGTGCGTGCAGCTGTCATGCGCACCCGCCATCACGGCTCCTTCGAGGTATTCAGTCCGGCGCTGTCTGCCGAGATAGCTCCTGCGCCGACAGTGACCGCTTCCCGTGCGGCCTATGAAGAAGCCGGGGTCGGGCCTGAGGATATCGATGTGATCCAGCTGCAGGATACCGACAGCGGCTCGGAGATCATTCATCTGGCCGAGAACGGCTTCTGTGAGCACGGTGAACAGGAACACTTGTTGCGTGAAGGGGCTACCGACATAGGCGGTCGTCTGCCGGTCAACACCGATGGTGGTTGTCTGGCCAACGGTGAGCCGGTAGGTGCCTCAGGGCTGCGGCAGGTAGTGGAAGTATGCCGACAGCTGCGTCAACAGGCTGGACAGCGTCAGGTTCCCGGCGCCCCACGCCTTGGTTATACCCATGTGTATGGTGCGCCTGGTGTCAGTGCCGTCACCATTCTTGAAGCGCCATAACCACTGGCCTTACGTATAAAAATAAAGAGGGCAAGAAAATGAGCAATCTCAAGCAAGCCAAATTCACCGTGTTGCCGCCGGAAGATGTAGGTAACCCCAACCTGTTCCAGCAGCTGCTGAAAGAAGAGAAGGTCCCCGTGCCGGATCGTTTGCAGCCCAATCATCCGGGTTTTACCGATGAGGATCTGTCGGTGGAGCGCTACAGCTCCCGCTGGTTCCACGAGCTGGAAGCAGAAAAGCTATGGCCCAAAGCCTGGCAGATGGTGTGCCGGGCCGAGGATATCCAGAAGCCGGGTGATCACGTGGTATATGACATCGTCAACCAGTCGATCATCGTCATGCGTGGGCAGGACAATGTCATCCGCGGTTTCCACAACTCCTGCCTGCACCGTGGCCGTGCTCTGCGCATGAGTGGTGGCGCGGTCAACCAGCTGCGCTGCCCCTACCATGGCTTTGCCTGGGACCTGCAGGGCGAATTCAAGACCATGCCCACGGTATGGGACTTCAAGCATATGTCCCCGTGCGAGCTGAAACTGCCGCAGGTCAAGGTGGATACCTGGGCCGGTTTCGTATTCATCAACCCGGATCTGGATGCGGCACCGTTGAGCGAGCATCTGGATGTGCTGCCGGAGCACTTCAAGGACTACAGCATGGATCGCTCGGTCTCCATTGCCCACGTCCAGCGCCGCATGGCGTGTAACTGGAAGGTGGCCCAGGAAGCCTTCATGGAGTCCATGCATACCCGGGCGACTCACCCGCAGATCATGACCTTCACCGGCGATGTGGACAGCCAGTACGACATGTACGGCGACAATATCAGCCGCAGTGTTACCCCCATGGCGGTGACCAGCTCCAACCTGAGCGATGTCAGTGAGGCGTTGATCCTGCACGACATCCTCGAGGAGTCCGGGCGCATGGCTGACTCCGATGCCAGCAAGCACGTGCTGCCGGAAGGCATGACTACCCGGGAATATATCGGTGAGCTGAACCGCAAGATCTTCTCCGAGGCTTCCGGTGATGACCTGTCCCAGGTGACCCTGGCCGAGCTGCAGGATGCCATTCTGTATTCGATCTTCCCCAACACCCAGGTCTGGGCGGGTTATTTCGGCAACATTGTCTATCGCGCCATTCCCGATGGCGACAACCATGACAGCTGCCTGTTCGATGTGTGGCTGCTGGGTCGCCACAAGGAAGGCGAGGCCTGCCCGCCGGGTGCCAAACTGAACCAGCTGCCCGATGACCTGGACTTCTCCAAGGCCCCGGAGCTGGGTGCTCTGGGTCCGGTATTTGACCAGGACATGAGTAACCTGGATGCCATGACCAAGGGCCTGAAGGCCTCGAAAAAGGGCACTGTGACCCTGGCCAGCTATCAGGAGAGCCGTATCCGTCATCATCACCTGACGCTGGACAAGTACCTGGGGCTCGACAAGTAGTCCGTTTCCCCCGCCCGGTGCACGGGCGGGGGTCGTTTTGACAGCCCGAGAAAAAGAATATGAGTACACAACTGTTGGAAAAGGCGCAGCAGCTGCGCGAGGCTGTCCGGCACTTCGTGGCCCACGAGATGCCGGCCGAGCTCAAGGCCAAGTCCCAGCGCCACCAGGTGCTGGATAAACATGACTATCTGCAGTGGATGCAACTGCTGGATCGCAAGGGCTGGGCTGTAGCGCACTGGCCTGAGCAGTACGGCGGCAGGCAGTGGTCGTCCCTGGAGCGTTTTGTTTTCGAGGATGAGCTGGCCAGGCTAGGCTGTCCCTGGATCATCCCGTTCGGCGTCAAGTATGTTGGTCCGGTGATCTATACCTTTGGCAGCGAGGAGCAGAAACAGCGGTTTCTGCCGGGTATCGTCAAGACCGAGGAGTTCTGGGCCCAGGGTTATTCCGAGCCCGGTGCCGGTTCGGACCTGGCCGGCCTGCGCACCCGCGCGGTACGCAATGGCGATCATTATGTGGTCAACGGCCAGAAGGTCTGGACCACCTACGCCCAGTGGGCGGATTGGTTGTTCTGTCTGGTGCGTACCGGTACCGATGGCAAGCCGCAGAGTGGTATCTCCTTCCTGTTGATCGACATGCGCAGCCCCGGGGTGACGGTGAAGCCCATCGACACCATGGATGGGTATCAGCATGTCAACGAGGTCTGGCTGGAGGATGTGATTGTCCCGGCGGAGAACCTGGTGGGTGAAGAAGG
>JAAYHO010000403.1 GCA_012735335.1 Gammaproteobacteria bacterium | reverse complement strand
CCTTGATCTTGTGGATCTTGCCGTTTTCACCGTAGCCAAAGAAGGTGGTGGCGTATTCACCCTTGCCGTCAATCCCGAGAATCGCGGTCTTTTCCTTGAAACCAGAGCAGTGATAGGCACTGGAGGCATGGGCCAGGTGATGCTCAACGGGCTCAATCTTGACCTTCTTCAGATCAAAGCCCAGCTGCTGCAGACACCACTGGATGCGCTTCTTGTAACGATAGTAGCGACGGTTGCCCATGAAGATGGCGTCCAGCGAACGGTCCGGGGCGTACCAATAGCGCTTGGCATAGTGCCAACGGGCTTTTTCAAAAATACTGATGGGGGCAAAGGGAATGGCGACGATATCCACGTCTTCCGGCTTGATTCCGGCCTGTTCCAGGCAGAACTTGGCTGACTCGTAGGGCATGCGGTTTTTGGCATGCTTGTCCCGAACGAAACGTTCCTCTTCTACCGCAGCAATCAGCTTGCCATCGATATACAGGGCAGCAGATGGATCATGGCTCAATGCGCCGGAAAGTCCGAGGATGGTCAATGCCACGGTTTTTTGCCTCTCAGAAACAGTGAAATAAGGGGAGATTCTACACTTATACGTCTGGCTACGCCTTTTCGGTCGTAATGCCTCGCACGGGGTCATGCGCTAACGCGGCAATGCCCCCTCAAGCCATCTAGCCAGCACGCTGTCAGCTCGCCAGTTGCGTATAAAGCGTGCCCGATCCCTGGCCCAGCCCTTGCGCCAAGCCGCATCATTGGCATGAGCCTGCATCGCGTCCAGGTCAATCAGGTAGACCTGATGGGCATGCCAGAGCAGGTTGGTCGCTTTGCAATCGCCGTGACTGATACGAGCCTGATGAAGCTGACCGAATAGCAGCAGCAAGGCTTCGGCCGTGGACTGCTCAGGCAGTTCGTCACCCGCTTCCCCCAATCGCTGAAGCAGGTTATCACCGGAGCAGTATTCAGTAATCAGCCAGGCCTCGCGGCGTAGCGGCCCCGCCCGACGTTCGATCATCGCCAGTGGCTGCGGAGTGGCAATACCGAGAAAACTCAGGCGCCACCCGGATAACCACGAGTGCCAGGCCCGACTGGGGCGCCAGAAGCGCTTGAGCCAATGACCCAGGCCCTTGATGTTGTAGCGCTTGACTACCAGGTCGCGTTCGTTGACCCGGACTCGGGCAACCGTGCTGCTGCCGCCGTCCTTGAGCAGCGGCTGGCCGGCAAAGACGCTATCCGGATCAGCCAACAGGGGCGCCAGAGCGTCTGCTTCGGAGCGCAGCACCACACTGAAACGCCCGGCGGAGCGGGTTACCGCAAACTGACTGCAATCGCGCAGGGTCTTGCCCAGAAAGTTGTTCAGGCGAGCACGCCGCTGTCGACCGATCTCCCTCAACACATCCTGATGCTGCAGGACCACCGCAGGATTGTGCTCAAGATATACCGGCAGCAGCCTGTCCAACTGAGCATCCCACCCGGGTAACAATTGGGCGAAGAACAGGCCAAGGTTGCTCTGTGCATCCGACAGGGGCAGTGGTTTGCCAGGCTCTCGTACCTCGATGGCGTCACCATCAATGACGTAAAGCTGCGCATCGCGCTGTAGAAAGTTCCCCAGATGCAGATCGGTCTGCATCAGCCCCTGAGCATGCATCGCCGCGATGATGCGCAATGCATCATGCAGGATGCTCAGGGCTTGCTGACTGGCTGGAGATGAGTCCGGCAGCGTTTCCCAGCGCTGCAGGAGAGTCCGGGCATCGTCCAGATATTCGGTCAGCAGATAATACCCGCCACCGGGCAACTCACCGCTATCCAGTAGATCCGGGGTAGGAATACCCGCCCTCTGCAAGGCCTGCACACCGGTACTTTCCCGCTGCCAATGACGTTCGGCGCCGCTGGCAACGAACAGTTTGGCCAGCACCTGTCGCCCTTGCCAATCACCCCTTCCTACCAAGCGCTTACCTGGCAGAACCCGTAGCCATTGCTGTATGTTCAGCGCCTCGCCCGCGACCGATATGCTCTGTGGCGTAATCGGATGACGCCCTGCACCGCGCAAACTGGCCGTGGTACTCATGCGTTTTCCTCGCACCTCATTGCCTGCTGCCAGGCGCATATTTGCGCTCGAACCTGGCACTCAGGCGGGCTGCCTTGCGTTCGAGCATACCCAGCAAAACCGCTTCTTCGTTAATGATCCGTCGCAGCGGCAGCTGGAAATAGGTGCGTAGAAACCGCAACTTGTCTCTCTCGGTCAAGCCGATGTTCAGCGCAGAGAAATACAACCCGCTCAGGTCCTTGTCTCGCCAGCGGCGCGGCACCTTGTCGCGCACCTGGGCGCGATGCAGGTCGATCAATGATAAACGCAGGTTGTCCGGTGTCGGCGGCGTATCAGTATGCAGCAGGAAGTGGCATATGTAGCAATCGCGGTGATTAATACCGGCTCGGTGCATACGTCTGGTCATATCCGCCACCCGGTGGATCAAGGCACGCTTGAGCGCGACCGGAGGCGGACTCCTTGACCAATCCTGACTGAAGTCTTCCAGGCTGATGGTAGGCGCCAGCTCCTCGGTGATGATGAACGAATGACGGGTGGCAGGGTTGGCGCCCCGCTCACCATAGGCGACAGCGGTCATGGTAGGTACACCGGCTGCTGTCAGCGCTGCGATAGCCTCCCACTCCTGGTCAGCGCCCAGCACCGGGCTTTTCAGGGTTGACCAGTTCTTGAAGATTTCACCCCAGCCAACACCACGGTGAATCTTGACGAAGTACCCCCTCCCCTCTACTTCGGTGCGAAGGGTTCTGCGTGCTTCCAGCTCGCGGAACACCTCCCCTTGTAGAGCCTCAACTTCAACAAAGGCATCGCGACCGATCCAGAGGCTCTTGAAGGGTTCATGCAGTACCAGTTTCAGTTGCATCAGGACTCTCGTCGTCAAAGGCCGTAAAGCTCGGGATCATTTGCCCCTGCGAGTTTAACACAGCGGTTTTTGCCGGGAGCATAGCTCAGCCCCGCTGAACAGAAGGGTCCCGGCAATCACTTGTGCGGACGTCTATCCATATGTCCCAGAACCAGCCGGATACGCTTCTTGTCCGCCGATTGCAGCCGCGACCGCTCAACATACATCAGATAAAAGCGCAGTCGCTGGGTTCTGCTCAGCTGGGTTTTACCCAGCTTATCAAGGCAGGCCAGATCCTTGTTCTTACGGTGTTCGAGGAAGGGGCCCCACCAGAAAGCACCGGTCGGGCAATCGATCATGTACACACTGGGCCGGGGCGCGTCATTCACCAGGATATTGCGCCACTTGAGGTCGTTATGGGCAAAACGCCGCTGGTGCATGGTGCGGGTAGCATCGGCGATCTGCTGCATCACCTGAGTGACCCAGCTCCGGTCGCGCAGGCGCACATCACCCATACTAGCCAGCTGTGCCAGATCCTGCGTTTCATACAGCTCTTCGGTAATCACCGCCCCCCGGTGAAACGCGCCTGCGCGCCGCTGCATGCCATAACCGACCACCCTGGCCACCGGAATGCCCCAGGCGCGGAAATACAGCAGGTTTTGCCATTCCCCCTTGATTCTCGGCCGACTGACAAGGCGGCGTACATAGCCGCCCTCGGCCCAGTAGCGCTTCACATAGTAGCCGCGCCCATCCAGCTGCACATACAGCACCTCGCTCAGCGAGTCTCTGGTGATCTGCTTTCCCTGCAGAGCAAATACCGCATCCAGATCGGCAAAGGCCTTGCCCGTCTCGCCAGCGGCATATTCGGGATCCAGCGTCCACGCACTCATAACAACAACTCCAACTCCCCCATCACCCGCTGCGGCTGCAGGCGGGTAAAACACAGCGGCAGTTCCCGGCGCAGGTCGAACTGACGGGCATCTTCCCGGGTGGGTTCGTATTTGCACTTCTTGCTCATGCACGGTGCGCAGGGGAAGTCGCTGGCCAGGTGGATCTGGCTATGGCCGTAGGCGCCGCTCCAGCCGGGGTTGGTGGGGCCGTAGAGGGAGACGGTCGGCACATCCAGTGCGGCGGCAAGGTGGCCGAGGCCGGTATCCACTGCCACGCAGGCCCGGGCTCCGGCAAGGATGGTAGCCACCCCGGCCAGCGGCAACCTGGGTAATACCTGGACTCCGGGAATGCCCTTGGCAATGCGCTCGGCCCGGGCCTTTTCCGTGTCATTGCCCCAGGGCAGCCTGACCCGCAGGCCGCGTTCGGTGGCCAGTTCGGCCAGTTGCCGCCAGTAGAGCTCCGGCCAGTGTTTGGTGACCCAGGTGGTCCCATGCAGGAACACTACATAGTCTTCAGCACTCTGCTCACCGGCCAGCCAGGCGCGATCCAGGCCGTAGTCGCCGATGCCCTCCGGCAGGCGATAACCCAGCGCCTGGGCAAACAACTGGCGCACCCGCTCGACGGCGTGCTGGTCCCGGGGTACCGGGATGTGTTGCTGGTAGAACCTGCTGGCCAGCGGCTCTCGGGCGGAGTGTTTATTCAGCCCGGCAACCGGTGCCTTGAGGCCGACGGTCAGCAACGCGCTTTTCAGCAGCCCCTGGG
>JAAYHO010000054.1 GCA_012735335.1 Gammaproteobacteria bacterium | reverse complement strand
TCACTCCCACTCAATCGTCGCCGGTGGCTTGCTGGAGATATCGTAGGTCACCCGGGAGACACCACTTATTTCGTTGATGATCCGGTTGGATACCAGTTCCAGGAAGTCGTAGGGCAGATGCGCCCAGCGCGCGGTCATGAAGTCGATGGTTTCCACTGCACGCAGGGCAATGACCCATTCGTAGCGGCGGGCATCGCCGACCACACCGACCGACTTGATCGGCAGGAATACGGCGAAGGCCTGGCTGGTCTTGTGGTACAGGTCAGCCTTGCGCAGCTCCTCGATGAAGATGTGGTCGGCGCGGCGCAGGATATCGGCGTACTCCTTGCGCACTTCGGCGAGGATGCGTACACCCAGACCCGGGCCGGGGAACGGGTGGCGGTAGACCATGTCGTAGGGCAGGCCCAGTTCCAGACCGATCTTGCGCACCTCGTCCTTGAACAGTTCGCGCAGCGGCTCGACCAGCTCGAAGGCCATGTCCTCGGGCAGCCCGCCGACGTTGTGGTGGGACTTGATCACATGCGCCTTGCCGTTCTTGGTGGCGGCGGACTCGATCACGTCGGGGTAGATGGTGCCCTGGGCCAGGAACTTGATGCCCTGCAGCCTGGTGGCTTCCTCATCGAACACTTCGATAAAGGTACGGCCGATGATCTTGCGTTTGGCTTCCGGGTCGGTCACGCCGAGCAGACGGGAGAGGAACTTGTCCTGGGCATCGGCACGGATCACTTTCACGCCCATGTTCTCGGCGAACATGGCCATAACCTGATCACCTTCATGCAGACGCAGCAGGCCGTTGTCGACAAATACGCAGGTCAGTTGATCACCGATGGCCCGATGCAGCATGGCCGCCACAACAGAGGAGTCGACACCGCCGGACAGGCCCAGCAGCACCTTGGCATCGCCCACCTGAGCGCGGATGGTGCGGATGGCATCTTCGACGATATTGGCCGGAGTCCACAGGGCTTCACAGCCGCACAGCTCCAGCGCGAAGCGCGACAGGATACGCAACCCCTGTTTGGTATGGGTCACTTCCGGATGAAACTGTACGCCGTAGAAGCGACGCACATCGTCGCCCATGGCAGCGACGGGGCAGCTGGTGGTGCTGGCCAGGGTCTGGAAACCGGCAGGCAGGTCGATGACCTTGTCACCATGGCTCATCCACACATCCAGGCTCAAGGTACCGTTGTCCGACACCACATCCTCGATACCATCGAGCAGACTGCTCTTGCTGACCAGGTCAACCCGCGCATAACCGAATTCGCGCTCCTCGGAGCCCTGTACCGCGCCGCCCAGCTGGCTGGCCATAGTCTGCATGCCGTAGCAGATGCCCAGTACCGGCACACCCAGCTCGAATACCAGCTCAGGTGCCCGGGGGCTGCCCTGCTCGGTGACCGACTCCGGCCCGCCGGCGAGGATGATCCCACGGGGTGCGAAGGCGCGGATGTCCTCCGGCTCGATATCCCAGGAGCGGATCTCGCAGAAGACGCCGATCTCACGAACCCGGCGGGCGATCAACTGGGTGTACTGGGAACCGAAATCGAGGATCAGAATGCGGTGGGCGTGGATGTCATGTTGAGCCATGGTTAGCCTTCGAACAAAACGGGAAACTGAAAGCCGCAAGCGGCGGAAACAAGCATTGCTCCCTGCCGCTTACGGCACCGGTAAATCACACCTGCCTATCAGCTGACCCGATAGTTCGGCGCCTCTTTGGTGATCTGCACGTCATGCACGTGGGACTCGGCCATGCCGGCACCGGTAATACGCACGAACTCGGGTTTGGTGCGCATTTCCTCGATGGTGGCACTGCCGGTGTAACCCATGGCCGAGCGCAGACCGCCCATCAACTGATGGATGATGGCGGGCAGCGGCCCCTTGTAGGGCACGCGGCCTTCGATGCCCTCAGGCACCAGTTTCTCGGTACCGCTGGAGGTATCCTGGAAGTAGCGGTCGGCCGAGCCGCCACCGGCATTGGCCATGGCACCCAGCGAGCCCATACCACGATAGGCCTTGTAGGAGCGGCCCTGAAACAGTTCGATCTCGCCCGGAGCTTCTTCGGTACCGGCAAACATCGAACCCATCATGACCACGGACGCACCGGCGACGATCGCCTTGGCCAGGTCGCCGGAGAAGCGGATACCGCCGTCGGCAATCAGCGGAACACCGGTGTCCTTCAATGCCGCAGCCACATCGGCAATGGCCGAGATCTGCGGCACACCGACACCGGCAACAATACGGGTAGTACAGATAGAGCCAGGACCGATACCGACCTTGACCGCGTCGGCACCTGCGGCCACCAGTGCCAGCGCAGCAGCACCGGTAGCGATATTACCGCCGATCACCTGAATATCCGGATAGGTCTGCTTGACCCAGCGTACCCGCTCGATCACACCCTTGGAATGACCGTGTGCGGTATCGACGATGACCACATCCACACCGGCCTGGACCAGCGCGGTAACGCGCTCTTCGGTCTCGACCCCGGTGCCGACCGCAGCGCCCACGCGCAGACGGCCATGCTCGTCCTTGCTGGCCAGCGGGTAGGCCTTGGCCTTCTCGATGTCGTTGACGGTCATCATGCCCTTGAGGCGGAACTGATCATCCACCACCAGCACCCGCTCGATGCGGTGCTTGTGCAGCAGTTTGCGCACTTCATCGGTGGAGGAGCCTTCCTTGACGGTGACCAGACGCTCCTTGGGAGTCATCACATCGCGTACGCGGGCGTCCAGGCGAGTCTCGAAACGGATATCCCGGGAGGTGACGATACCGACCAGGTCGCCGTTGTAGAGCACCGGCACACCGGAGATGTTGTTCTGGTGGGTCAACTCGAACAGCTGGGCGACGGTGGCATCAGCGTCGATGGTGATCGGATCCTTGACCACGCCTGACTCGAACTTCTTGACCTTG
>JAAYHO010000402.1 GCA_012735335.1 Gammaproteobacteria bacterium | reverse complement strand
GCATCCGCTCAGCAGACTGGCGCACCCGCAGCGGAGGTGAGCTGATCCGCTTCTACGAATCATCGCCCGGCGAGCACAAGGCGTTCTGCTCAGTGTGCGGCTCCAGCCTGTTTACCCGCTTTGATGACAAGCCGGAGGTCTACGGCTTCCCGCTGGGCACTCTGGATACCGACCCCGGAGTACGGGCACAGAAGCATGTGTTTGTCGGCAGCAAGGCACCCTGGTTCGAGATTACCGACGATCTGCCCCGGCACGACGGGTTTGGCTGACGGCTGCCTGCTCCGGCCAGCCCGCTGCGGCTGATCAGTCTGGCGCTGATTGGTGCCGGGATTGTCGGTATCAAATTGGCCAGCGCCTAGCCGTGCTATGCTCGGCGCCCATCGTAATCGGGGCGCTGAGCATGCCTGATAATCCACTGCTTGAACTCTACCGTGATGACTGGCTGCTGGCCGTGCATAAACCGGCTGGTCTGCTGGTGCACCGCAGCCCGATCGATCGCCACGCCACCGAGTTTGCCCTGCAGTATGCCCGGCAGCTCAATGGCGGTGAGCATGTGTACCCCTGTCACCGGCTGGACCGCCCGACCTCGGGCCTACTGCTGTTTGCCCGCGACCCGGGTACTGCCAGCGCCTTCGGCAAGGCGCTGATGGCCGGACAGGTGCGTAAGGGCTATCTGGCGCTGGTGCGGGGCTGGCCGCCGGAGCTGGGCAGTATCGACCATGCCCTGCGCGAACATGCCACCGACCGCCGCTGCCGCGATGAGCCGCAACCCCTGCGCGAGGCGCTGACCCATTACCGGCGGCTGGCCAGTGTGGAGATTCCGGTGGCGGTGGAAGGCTACCCGCAGAGCCGCTACAGCCTGCTGGCGCTGACCCCGGAAACCGGCCGCAAGCACCAGCTGCGTCGGCATATGCAACACATCAGCCACCCGATCATCGGCGACACCAATTACGGCAGAACCCGGCATAACCACTACTTTGCCGAACGCTTCGGCTACAGCCGCCTGATGCTCGCCGCCACCGAGCTGTCCTTTGCCCATCCGGTGACCGGCCAGGCAATGACGCTGCACTGCCCGCCGGAGGAGAGCTTCATGCGGGTGCTGGAGATCTTCGATTCGCTTGGATTGCCGCGCTTCGCTCGCAATGACGTTGGAGGGTAAGGCCAATACCGAGTGGCGCTGCTCCATCTTCGTCATTGCGAGGAGCGCAGCGACGCGGCAATCCATGGGTCTCGGGGTCTCCGTTACCCACATGGATTGCCATGTTTGCGATCAATCCAGTATCAGCACGTGCCCATCGCTGGGGTTGATGCGGCCGTTGACCAGGGTGTCGACCAGTGCCGGGGCGCTGTTCAGGCCTTGGTGTTGCTGCAGCTCCAGCCAGGGGGAGGACGGGTTGCGGACCCGTTCGATAAAGCTCAGCTGCGCCACGTTGAAGCGCCGGGTCACCTCGGCCGGGCCCCAGTCGGCGTTGCGTTTGCGGATCTGGTTGGGGGCGAAGTAGGCCTGGGGTTGGGGGCCGCTCAGGTGCAGTTTCTGCTCGCTGATATGGTCCTGGCTGTGCGCGGAACCCGCGTAGCAGTCGTGCACCAGCGAGGTGCCGAAGTGATTGTGGATGCGCTGGCGCAGATCCGCATTGCCGGAGAAGTCCACATACAACGTGGGCACCGAGGCATCCAGCGACTCCAGCTCATCATAGGTCACGGTGCGCTGATAGCAGCCGAGCTCTTCCACATAGCGGCGGTTGCTGGCGGAGGTCAGGCCGACCAGTTCCACGTCGCGGCCCTGCAGGCAGAACAGGGTGCCGAAGGCGGTCTTGCTGGAGGCGCTGGACACCACGATGCGCTGGGCACCGAAGAAGCCATTGTCTTCCAGATAGTCAGCCAGCATGAAGGAGGTGATGAACAGCGGCCGCAGCAACATCTGATAATCTTCGTTCTCGGGACGATAGGCCGCATCGGTGCTGTTGCGCTGGTACTGGTTGTAGGCCGAGACCAGATCCAGGCGATGCTCGCTGCCATCATAGAAGCCGCGCTCGCTGATGCGCACCGGCTCCACCACCAGATGCGTCGCGATCGGCCAGTAGCCGTAGAAGCGCTCACCGACTTCCAGGCCTTCAACAGTAGTCTCGACGATCTCGGCAAAACCCCAGGCCGGCATGTGCCCCCAGGCGGCGTCTTCGGTGGGGAAGTAGTGCCAGTAACGCAGATGCGGGGTGTCGCCGAAGGCGGCGTAGGTGATGTTGTTGGTGGTCAGGGCCAGGCGGCTGATCTTCAGCAGCGCCTCGCCGGGTTGCAGCTCACCCTGGGTTTGGGTGACGATGCGGGTGCGTGCCAGATCGCGCTTGTCGGTCTGGAGGCTTTGGATCTGAGTCATGTTGGGCTCCGATAGTCATTATCTTGCAGTACACAGACTGTACTCCAGCCAGAGGCTGGGCAGGTTCGGATAACCATGAGCAGCAGGACACCCCCGACAACCCGCAGCAAACCGCTGAAACGGCCTACCCAGGCCCGGGCACGATTCACCGTACAGGCGATTTTCGAGGCCTATGTTCGGATTTGGCAGCGCGATGGCTGGGACGGACTGACCACCCGGGCGGTGGCCCTGGAAGCGGGCGTGGCCATCGGCACCCTGTACGACTACTTCCCCAGCAAGGAGGCACTGCATTCGGCCTATGTGCGCCACTGCATCGAGACCCTGCTGCAGGCCGGGGAGGAACAGGTGGTGCAGCCGCCGGGGCTGAGCTGGCAGCAGCGCATTGGCTTGCTGGTGCAGTTGCTCTGCGGCCTGCATGGGTTGTCCTGGTTCCATCCGGACATGCTGGCGCTGGAGCCGCGGGTGGCCGAGCAGAAACACCAGCAGCGGGCCTGGGCCGAGTTCATCGCCCTGTGGCAACGGGTGTTCGAGGCCTGTACCGATCTGCCGGTAGCGCCGGACGAGGCGCTGATTGAGGCGCTGCATCTGGCGGTATGGGGTGGGCGGCGCTATGCCATGCAGCTGCGGCTGGAGAATGAACAGATGCAGCTATGGGCCGGTGAGATGGAAGCCCTGTGTATTGCCCGGCTGACCAGTCTGGCCAATGATCAGACGCTCTGAGCCGCCAGCAGTACCCCGGTGACCGCCAGCAGTCCATACACCATCTGCCGGAAGCGCTGCTCATTGACCCGGTGATGCAGATACTCCCCGACCAGCACACCGATCACCAGCAACGGGATGAACCACAGCAGCTGTTGCCCCTGGGCCAGTCGGCCCTGAGCCCACAGCAGCAGAGTGAGACTGCTGTTGAGGGTGAACCAGACACAGAGCATGCTGGCGCGCAGCCGCTGCTTGTCCAGCGTGGTACCGGCCATGGCATACACCAGCAGTGGCCCACCGGAGGCAAACAGCCCATGACTGATGCCAGCGCCCAGGGTCAGCACCCGGTTGAGCCAGCGCGAATGGGGCTGGACGCTGGTACCGCGCCACAGTCGCCACGACTCGCGGCAGGCGAACCAGACGATCAGCAGCCCCAGCAGCAGCTTCAGCAGGTTGTCGGCCAG
>JAAYHO010000401.1 GCA_012735335.1 Gammaproteobacteria bacterium | reverse complement strand
CCGCAACTATGCGGTGAGCCAGAACCTGACCACGGTGCGCAACCGGGTCAACGAACTGGGTGTCGCCGAGCCGCTGGTTCAGCGCCAGGGCGCCAACCGCATCATCGTCGAGCTGCCCGGAGTGCAGGACACCGCCGAGGCCAAGCGGATTCTCGGCAAGACCGCCAACCTGGAGTTCCGTCTGGCTGCCGAGCCGAATGCACCGCAGGCGACCAAGGAAGTCTTCGAGTTCCGTGATGGTATGGGCCGCCCGCCCGCTGATGTGGAGCGCAGTATCATCCTCACCGGTGACCAGGTAACCGACGCCCAGTCCAACTTCGACGAGAACGGTCAGCCGCAGGTGAATATCCGTCTGGATGGCCACGGTGGTGAACTGATGACCCGTGCCACCCGCAACAATGTGGGCCGGGGCATGGCGGTGCTGTTCATCGAGCAGCGCGAAGTGCCACGCATGGTCATGCAGGAAGTGGACGGCGTGATGCAGGAAGTATCGGTGCCGACCTTTGTGGAAGAAAAATCCATCATCAGTCTGGCCACCATTCAGAGCACCCTGGGTAACCAGTTCCGGATTACCGGTCTGGGCTCCCCGGCTGAGGCCTCCGAACTGGCCCTGCTGCTGCGTGCCGGTGGTCTGGCTGCACCGATGTACTTTGCTGAAGAGCGCACCATCGGCCCCAGCCTGGGTGCCGAGAACATCAGCAACGGTATCGCCGCGACCCAGCTGGGCTTCATCCTCGCCATGCTGTTCATGGTGGTGGTCTACCGTGGCTTCGGCTTCCTCGCCAGTATCGCCCTGAGCTTCAACCTGATCCTGCTGCTGGCGCTGATGTCGCTGCTGGGTGCCACCCTGACCCTGCCGGGTATCGCCGGTATCGTCCTGACCCTGGGTATGGCGATCGACGCCAACGTGCTGATCTTCGCGCGGATCCGTGAGGAGCTGAAGGCCGGAGCCTCGGCGCAACGGGCCATCCATGAGGGCTTTGACAAGGCGTTCACGGCGATTCTGGACAGTAACCTGACCACCCTGCTGGTCGGTGCCATCCTGTTTGCCATGGCCTCCGGCCCGATCAAGGGCTTTGCTGTAACGCTGTCGCTGGGGATCGTGACCTCACTGTTCAGTGCCATCCTGGTTACCCGTGCGCTGATCAACCTGATGTTGGGTGGTCGCACCGGCAAGACGCTCAGCAAGATCTGGCTGTGAGGAAATAACAGATGTTGAATAAAACTATCGACTTCATGCGCTGGCGCAAGCCGTTTTACGTCATCGCAGTGGTGTTCTGTCTGGCCTCGATCGCCAGCCTGGTGGTCAAACAGCTGAACTTCAGTCTGGACTTTACCGGTGGTGCGCAGGTTGAACTCAGTTATGAGCAGTCGGCTGATCTGGCGGGTATCCGTCAGACGCTCCAGGCGGCAGGTTGGGGTGATGCCATCGTGCAGAACTTCGGCTCCACCTCGGATGTGATGATTCGTCTGGCCAGTGAGGATCCGGATGTCGGCAACCAGATCGCCCGTTTGATTCAGGCGGACAACGCTGACCAGCAGGTAACCGTCAAGCGTGTCGAGTTCATCGG
>JAAYHO010000400.1 GCA_012735335.1 Gammaproteobacteria bacterium | reverse complement strand
GCTCGATGAGCGGAACCGCTTGCTACACCGCGGACGAGCTGGTGCTCGTCCCTCCCAGGAACATCGAGTTTCGCCTCGACACTCTGACCTTTGCTATTCCACGATCTGCTGCACCGCTTCGGGTTTGTCGTGTACACCGAAGCGGTCGATGATGGTGGCGCTGGCCTCGTTCAGACCTATCACCTCAACCCAGCTGCCGTTGCGGCGCAGTTTGAGTACCACCTTGTCCAGTGCGCCGACGCCGGTGATGTCCCAGAAATGGGCGTGGGTCAGGTCGATGGTTACCCAGGGGTAGGCGGCGTTCAGGTCGAAGCTGTCGATGAAGCGGTTGGCTGAGCTGAAGAACACCTGACCTGTCACCT
The DNA here is from genome assembly GCA_012735335.1 of Gammaproteobacteria bacterium. Taxonomy (GTDB): domain Bacteria; phylum Pseudomonadota; class Gammaproteobacteria; order Pseudomonadales; family Pseudomonadaceae; genus Halopseudomonas. The sequence goes on along the minus strand of JAAYHO010000400.1, from coordinate 2,043 downwards.
GATAGGTGCAGCGCTCGCCTGACTCGTCCAGGCTCTTCTCCACCTGCATGTGGTGGCTGATCTTGTTGGCGAAGAACATGGCTGCCAGCAGTACCCCGGCAAACACGCCGAAGGCCAGGTTGTTGGTGAACAGCACCACCACCACCGTGGTCAGCATCACCAGGTTGGTGGACAGCGGGAGCTTGTTCATGTTGCGGATCGAGGCCCAGCTGAAGGTACCGATGGAGACCATGATCATCACCGCCACCAGCGCCGCCATGGGAATCTGGCGCACCCAGTCGCTGAGAAATACCACCAGAATCAGCAGCACCACACCCGCCACCAGGCAGGACAGACGGGTGCGCCCGCCCGACTTCACGTTGATCACCGACTGGCCGATCATCGCGCAACCGGCCATGCCACCGAGCAGCCCGGAGGCGATGTTGGCCACGCCCTGGCCCTTGCACTCGCGGTTCTTGTCGCTGGTGGTGTCGGTCATGTCATCGACAATGGTCGCGGTCATCATCGACTCCAGCAGGCCGACCACCGCCAGCGCAGCGGAGTAGGGGAAGATGATCGCCAGGGTCTCGAAGTTCAGTGGCACATCGGGCCAGAGAAATACCGGCAGGGTATCCGGCAGCTCGCCCATGTCGCCCACGGTACGGATATCCAGTCCCAGCGCCATGGCCACCGCAGTCAGCACCAGAATGCACACCAGCGGCGAGGGTAGCAGGCGGCCGATCTTCGGCACATGGGGGAACAGATAGATGATGCCCAGCCCGGCCGCGGTCATGGCGTAGACGTGCCAGGTGACATTGGTCAGCTCCGGCAACTGGGCCATGAAGATCAGGATGGCCAGGGCGTTGACGAACCCGGTCACTACCGAGCGCGAGACAAAGCGCATCAGCGAACCCAGCTTGAGATAGCCCGCCACTATCTGCAGCGCCCCGCACAGCAGGGTCGCCGCCAGCAGGTATTCCAGCCCGTGCTCGCGCACCAGGGTCACCATGAGAATGGCCATGGCCCCGGTGGCGGCGGAGATCATCGCCGGACGACCACCAGCAAAGGAAATCACCACGGCGATACAGAAGGAAGCATACAGCCCGACCTTGGGATCGACCCCGGCCATGATGGAAAAGGCGATGGCCTCGGGGATCAGTGCCAGCGCCACGACCAGCCCGGACAGCAGGTCGCCTCGGGTATTGGAGAACCAGTTCTGTTTGATTGTCTGCAGCATTGAACATCCAGAAGTACAGGAGGCGGCGCACGGGACAAGCAGGTCCGCCGCCTTGAAAGGGCCGCAGACCTTAGCACAGGGAGCTGAAAATTGCCGAACCGGTGGACTACTGGCGGCTCAGGGCCAGGCGGCAGGCCAGCAGTACGAAGATGCCGCCGGTCAGGCGGTTGATCACCCGCTGGGCACGCGCAGAATTCTTCAGCCAGTCACCGATCTGCCCGGCGGCCCAGGCAATCAGCGAGAAGATCACCAGCGCACAGGCCATGAACACCAGCCCCAGTTGCACTATCTGCAGGGACACGGGACCAAGGCTCGGATCGGCAAACTGCGGCAGGAAGGCCAGAAAGAAGATCGCCACCTTGGGGTTGGTGATGTTCATCAGAATGCCCCGACGGTACAGCGCCCAGCCGGACAGGCTAGGTCCATTGCCTGCTTCGATCCTGGTGCTGCCCGCGCGGAACGCCTGCCAGGCCAGGTACAGCAGATAGCTGGCGCCGACCACCTTGAGCAGGGTAAAGGCCAGCGCCGAGGTCTTGAAGATCACCGCCACGCCCAGCGCCACCGCGGCGATATGTGCCAGCAGACCGGTACACAGGCCCAGGGTCACGCAGACCCCGGCCCGGGGGCCGTGCAGTGCGGACTGGGTCAGCACGAAGATGTTGTCCGGGCCCGGGGCCACGGCCAGAGCCGCAGAAGCGAGAGTGAACAGCAGCAGGACTTCAATGGGAAGCATGGCGTATCAGCGGTTGGTGGAACATGGCCGGGGAGTGTACACCCCCGGCCAGGAAACAGGGTACATCAGGCCTGTTCTGCCGCCAGCTGTCTGG
>JAAYHO010000399.1 GCA_012735335.1 Gammaproteobacteria bacterium | reverse complement strand
GTCCCTCGGATGGGTGATGGGCTCCCAATACCAATTAAAACAGCATCCAGGCATCCAAAATGACCAAATACAAACTGAGCGCCATTGCATTGGCCCTGATGACCTCCGTACCCGCTTTCGCTGCCAGTCAGGCGGATTCCAAGGGCTTTATCGAGGACAGCAGTGCTGATCTGTTCCTGCGTAATGCTTATATCAATCGTGACTACTACGATGGCCGAGAAGACAGTACCGAGTGGGGTCAGGGCGTTATCCTGAACTTCAACTCCGGCTTCACTCAGGGCGTTGTCGGTTTCGGTGTTGATGCTTTCGGTCAGTACGCTGTGCGGCTGGACAGCGGCAGAGGCCGTGCCCGTAACCCGGGTATCGACTTCTTCATGGTTGATGACAACGGTGAAGTAGAGAGTTATGTCGCCCACGGTGGTGCTGCGCTCAAAGCCCGTTTCTCCAAGACCGTGCTGAGCTATGGTGATCAGCGTCCCTCTCTGCCGGTTCTGAGCCATGACAACAGCCGTCTGCTGCCGGAAGCCTTTACTGGCACCATGCTCACCTCCAATGAGATCGACGGCCTGACCGTACATGCCGGTCGCTTCCATGCCCAGGCCCGTAAAAGCGACTCCGGTCGTGACAGCGGTAAGCTGAAGTCCGTTGACGTGCTGGGTGGCAGCTATCAGTTCAATGACAATATCCGCGCAGCGCTGTATGCCTCGGATGTGGAAGATGTACTCAAGCGCCAGTACGTCAACCTGAACTATGTTCGCCCGCTGAGCAGTGGCGATACCCTGACGCTGGATTTCAGCGGCTACCGCACCAACTATGACAGTAACTTTGAAGCGGAGGCTGGCGGTTCCAAGAACCGCATCTGGAGTCTTTCGGCAAACTACGCCACCGGCCCCCATGATTTCACCCTGGCCTACCAGCGCAACAGCGGTGATGCGGGTTACGAGTACGGTTTCTACCAGAGCGAGGGCTGGGTAGGTGATGGTGGCACCACTATCTGGGTAGCCAACTCCTACTGGTCTGACTTCAATGCCGAGGACGAGCGTTCCTGGCAGCTGGGCTATGGCCTGGATTTCAGCCAGTATGGTATTCCCGGCCTGAGCTACAACTTCGCCTATATTCGCGGTACCGATATCAATGTGGGCGGCCCTGATACTGCCACCGAACGGGAGATCTTCAACCAGTTCAAGTATGTGGTGCAGAGTGGTGCAGCCAAGGATCTGAGCATTCGTCTGCGCAGCTCGGTACTGCGTGCTTCCAACAGTTATGCCCAAGACGGCAACGAAGTGCGCATCTTCATCGACTTCCCGATGAACCTGCTCTAAGCACGCCGATTATCGGGCAGACCGCCATGGTCTGCCCGATACTTCTCCGCTGTTCCCCCTCCCCCGGTCATCTGCGACCAACTGCGACTGTCCTTCCGTCACCCTGAACCTCTACAATTGCCACTCTGGTTCTGCCCCGGGAGGCTGCCTTGTCCGTTGGTGTCGTGTTATCCGTGCTGGCCTCCATGCTGTTCGGCGGGCTGTACTACTTCTCCACCCTGCTGACGCCGCTCAACGGTGAGCAGATCTTCGGCTGGCGCATGCTGCTGACCTTTCCCTGTATCACCCTGTTCATGCTGTGGTTCGGCTACTGGCCG